>ANAW01000051.1:0-9649 GCA_000340945.1 Nocardiopsis synnemataformans DSM 44143
CCAGCCGCCGCGCGAGGGCCTCGGTCTCCTCCGGCCCCGGTCGCTCGCCGCCGCGCTCCGACAGCAGGTCCGCGCGGCCGATCACGCGCAGCGCCCCCGCGTAGCGCGGGTCGTCGAGTTCGGCCTCCTCCACGACGTCGGCCCGTCCCTCGTGGACGACCAGCACCGGGTCGCCGTCCTCCGTACTCAGCAGCCGAGCCACGTGCTCGGCACGGACGATCTCCACCGCCGCCTCCTCGTGTTCCTCGTGCGACGCCTGTCATCCCCGCCTGCCCGGGAGACGGCCCCGGTGAACATGGCGGATCCCCGCAGCCCCTCCGGCCAGCGCCCCTGGTACGTCGGCCGCCCTTTCCACCGGGGAGGGCGGGGCCGAGGACGGCCCCGGTGAACATGGCGGCTCCCCGCGGCCCCGGACCCGCCGTCGGCGCGCCGCGGGAATCGCACCCATTCCGCGGCCACTATCATCACCAGGTGAACAACGGTCGACATCGGTCCACTGTGCGGACCCCCGCACTCCGAACTGGAGTTGTCCGAACCGCGTTCTCCCGGGAAATTACCGGGCCATTTCTCTCCGGCACGGGCTTCGACCAGGGGATACGTTCGGATCCGCGCCCCTCCCGGACCGCGCGCTGACGCCGCCGGCGCCGGAAGGGCCTACCGGAACGGGACTTCGGTCACGAGTTCGTTCCAGGAAAGACCGGTGTGAAGCACAACACGGGAGCTTCCCACAAAACCGCAGGTCACAGAGTTCATACTCCCTCCGGTCTGGGACGCGCCGAGACAAGCGCGATGCCGCTGGGGCCCGTGTGCACTAAAGTTTCCTTGCTATGGGGCATTCAGCGAGAAGTCCGTCATCGGGGGACATAATCCGATCGGCCCGGGAGGGTAATCCCGAGCTCACCAGGGCACTCTCCGCGTACCTGGGGGTCGAGCTCGCCCCCCGGGAGTTCACCCTCGCGGACGGGACCCGGGTCGGGGTCGACTGCGCCGACGGCGGTCAGCCGACCGTCCTCGCCCAGTTCTCCCCCCTGCACGGGCCGATGAAGTCGGCCCAGCGCAACAAGGTCATCGCCGACGCCTTCAAGCTGGCCTGGCTGCGTGACCGCCACTTCCCGGACGCACGTCCGCTCGTGGTGCTGGGCGAGCCCCTCGCCAAGCTCTTCGGGCGCGGCGCGTGGCTGCCCGTGGCCTTCGCCTCCCACCGGATCGCGGTCGCCCTGGTTGACGACCATCTCAGGATTCGGGCACTCGATATCAGTATGTGATCAACACTTCATAACGCGTTAATCAGCAATCCCTAACGTTCGACACGTCAAGATTCCCGCGGGCCGTCGCCATGCTTGCTTCCACCCGCTCTCCATCGAAGGTCCTCGGGCACCCATGCCCGAAGACAGCCATCTGGAGGGTGTCCCATGGGCCTTCCCCATGCGGTCGTCATCACAAGCACTGCCGGCCCGCACACCGCCACACCCCCCGGCGGCTCCACCACGCGTTCCGCGGCGCTCCCGCCGCGCTTCGCGCCCCGCTCCGGCTCCGTGCCGCCCGGCCCCCTCCTCGGTCGATGACGCCACACCCCCGTGACCTGCGCGCCCGTTTTTGCCCCTTCAGCACCCATTCACCGCCAGGACACGTTGTGCAATCATCCGATCACACATTCCGAGGAGAAGGTATGGCACGTCCAGCACGGCCGGAGACGGGCCGAGGGCCCGTGGCCCGGCGCACCGGACACGCGCACCGAAGGCGGGACGCCGCGTGAGCGACGACCGTATCGAAGTACGCGGACTCAGCAAGACCTACGAGGGCGGTGACCCGCAGCGGCCCGCGCTCGACCGTATCGACCTGGACATCCCCCGCGGCGAGTTCGTCAGCCTCATCGGCCCCAGCGGTTGCGGCAAGTCCACCCTGCTGCGGGTGATCGCCGGGCTGGAGGGCCACGACAGCGGCGACGTCACCGTCTTCGGCTCCACGCCCAAGCACATGTGCGAGGCCAAGGCCGTGGGCCTGGTCCCGCAGACCCCGGCCCTGCTGCCGTGGCTGAACGTGCGGCGCAACATCTCCCTGCCCTCCCGGGTCAACCGCCGGGCCGGCAGGGGCAGCGAGGACCCGGACCACCTGCTGCGCATGGTCGGCCTGGACGACTCCGCCCGCAAGTACCCGCACGAGCTGTCCGGCGGCATGCAGCAGCGCGTGGCGATCGCCCGCGCCTTCGGCCTGCGGCCCGACCTGCTCCTGATGGACGAGCCCTTCTCCGCACTGGACGAGTTCACGCGCGAGGCGCTCCAGCTCCAGCTCCTGAACCTGTGGGAGCGCATGTCCACGACGGTCGTGTTCGTCACCCACTCGGTGCGCGAGGCGGTCACGCTCTCCGACCGCGTCGTCGTGATGTCGGCCCGGCCCGGCCGGGTGCACGAGGTGCTGCCCGTCGACCTGCCACGTCCCCGCGACAGGGCCGTGGTGACCGGACCGCACATGCACGCCCTGGAGGACCGGGTCCGCGCGTCCCTGCAGTCCGCCTGGGAGGCCGGAGCCGCCCCCGACGACCTCGTTCCCCTGTGAGAGGAGGAGAGACCATGGCCACCAGTACAACCGTCCGTCCCCGCCCCGGAGGCGAGGCGTCCCCGAAGCGCGGTGCCGCGCGTCGGCGCCGGTTCGGCCTCAGGCTCAGCGTGTGGCTGCCCACCACCGTGGCGGTGCTGCTCGTCGGCTTCGCCTGGTCGGCGACCGCCGAGGACCAGCCCTACCTCCTGCCTCCGCTGGCGGAGGTCGGGGGGATCCTGGTCGAGGACCCGCTGCTGTTCGTGAACAACGCCTGGGCCACCCTCAGCATCGCCCTGTCGGGCGTGGCCTTCGGCGCGGGAACCGCGTTCGTCCTGGCCCTGCTGATGTCGGAGATCCCGCTGCTGCGGCGCGCGGTCATGCCGCTCGCCGTCGTCCTGAACGTGACCCCGGTCATCGCGATCGCCCCCGCCCTGGTGGTGGCGTTCGGCTTCGGCATGACCCCGAAGGTCATCGTCACCGCGATCATCACGTTCTTCCCGGTGCTCATCAACGTGACCACGGGGCTGCGGTCGGTCTCCCGGCCCGTCCTGCACGTCTTCTCCACCCTGCACGCCTCCCGTCTGGAGGTGCTGCTCCGGCTGCGTATCCCCAGCAGCCTCCCCTACACCCTCGCCGCTCTGCGGGTGGTGTTCCCCCTGTCCATCGTGGGCGCCGTGGTCGCGGAGTTCGTCGCCGCCGGGTCCTCAAGCGGGCTCGGCACGATGATCCGCAACTCGGCCGCGACCGCCCGGTTGGAGTACGTCTACGCGGCCGTCGCCTGTCTGGCCGTCATGGGCGTGCTGATGCTCGCACTCATCACCGTCCTCGAACGCAGACTGCTGTTCTGGCACGAGTCCCAGCAGCGCACCACCTCCTAAGGAACCCCCATGACCAATCCGCCCCACCGCCCCAGCCCCCGGCGCCAACGCTCCCTCGCGGCGACCGCCGCGGCGTCGGTCCTCCTCCTCACCGCCGCGTGCAGCGGAGGGGAGGCGGCAGAGGACGAGACCCAGGTCGCCACCGTCATCGACGAGGAGCGCTGCCAGACCAACCGCGACGCCGGGACGATCACTTACATCACCGGCTACCAGTACCAGGCCTCGGTCTCCATCCTGGAGGCCATCGCCGCGGACGCCCTCGGCTACTTCGAGGCCGTCTGCCTGGACGTGGAGATCCAGCCCGGCAGCGGCGACACCATTGGCAACTCCCAGCTGGTGTCGGCCGGCACCGCCCACTTCACCTCCCTGGGCAACGAGGCCGAGGTCCTCCAGGCCAACGACGCCGGGCACGAGGTCATCGGCGTCTCCACCTACGGGCACGTCCCGATCGCCAGCCTGCTGACCGGCACCGGCATCGAGGACCTCAAGGACCTGGAGGGCACCACCCTCGGCCACAAGGGCATGCTCCCCGCCCCGCTGGAGGCCATGCTCGTCGCCGACGGCGTGGACATGGACTCCATCGAGATCGTCGAGGTCGGCTACGACCCCAGCGTGCTGCCGCGCGACCAGGTGCAGGCGCTCACCGCGTTCCGCTCCAACGAGCCCTTCCTCCTGTCCGACATGGGCGAGGAGTACAACGAGTGGCTCCCCGAGGACTACGGGGTCGTGGGCTCGTTCGGCGTGATGGCCACCAACCCCACGTGGGCCGAGGAGAACCGGACGGTCGTCGAGGACTACCTGCGCGCGATCGCCCGGGCCTTCGACTACTGCCAGGAGAACGGCGAGGAGTGCGTCGGCTACGCCGCCGAGCTGGCCGAGGCCGGATACGACACCGAGCACAACCTGCGGATCTGGAACGCCGAGCAGCAGCTGGTGACCGCCTCCACGCCCGACGACTCCACCCCCGGCTACATCGACCTGAGCCTGACCGAGTCCGAGGGCCAGACCCTCGTCGACAACGGCCAGCTGGACGAGCTGCCCGACCTGGAGCCCCTGTTCGACCCCCGTTACCTGGAGGCCGTGCACGTGGCCACCGAGGTGGACTGGCCCAGCGAGTAGGGCCGGACACGGCACACAGCAGGACCGCGCGGCCCAGCGCCGCGCACCGAGCGCGTAGAGCGCCTGGGCGCGGCGCATGAGCCGCGCGGAGCACGGGCGACCGCGGTACGCGGCGCCCGAGAGTGGAATGAGGAGCCAAGGATGGCAGCAGAAGGCGGGCTTTCGGCCGCCGAAACCGAGTACGGCATCTTCCTGCCCATCGGCAACGGGGGGTGGATCGTCTCGGAGACCGCACCGCACCCCGAGGCGACGTACGAGTACAACAAGAAGGCCGCGGTCCTCGCCGACGCCTACGGACTCGACTTCGTCATGTCCATGGGCAAGTGGCGCGGCTACGACGGCGCGACCGACCACTGGGGGCGCACCCTGGAGTCGATCACGATGATGTCGGGGCTCGCGGAGGCCACCGAGCACGTCAAGGTGTGGGCGACCGTCCACACCAACCTGTTCCACCCGGCCCTCGCCGCCAAGATGTACACCACCCTCCAGGACATCAGCGGCGGACGCGCCGGGATGAACATCGTGGTGGGCTCCTACGTGGACGAGTTCGCCCAGATGGGCCTGTGGCGGGAGGACATCGGCCACGGTGACCGCTACCGGTACACCGAGGAGTGGACCAGCGTCCTCAAGCGGTTGTGGACCGAGGACTCGGTCACCCACGACGGCGAGTTCTTCAAGCTCGACGACTGCCGCTCGCGGCCGCACCCCGCCCCGGCGCCGACCCTGATCAGCGCGGGCCGCTCCGACACCGGCCTGAACTTCCAGGCGCGGCACTGCGACGGCTCGTTCCTGACCGCGGAGGACCTGCCCGGCCTGCGCGACGCCAGCCTCGACGTCAAGGAGCGCGCCCAGAAGGAGGGGCGCAGCATCAAGACGTACTCGATGCTCACCGTCGTCATGGACGACACCGACGCCGCGGCCGAGGAGCGGCGGCTGGAGTACGGGCGCGGCGCGGACATCGACGCGCTGGTCAACATGAAGCGGTCCTGGGGCCTGCCCCTGGACAAGGCCCTGTCGCTGACCTCCGAGCGGCCCGAGGACGAGGCGTTCCAGACGCCGTTCGTGACCGGGTCCCCGGAGACGGTGGCCGGACGCATCCGCGAGATCGTGGAGTACGCCGAGCTCGACGGTCTGATGCTGATCTTCCCGGACTACCACGCCGACCTCGCGGCGTTCGGTGAGAAGGTCATGCCGCTGCTGCGCCCCGGCGGGGGAACGGCCGCGGAGCAGGGCTGAGGCCCTCCGCCGCGGACGTCTCCGGCCGCCCGCGGCGGTTGACGTGGGGTCGCTGCGGTGCGAGGTCCCCGCTCGGGGTTTCGCACCGTGGTGGCCTGGGGCCGCGGCGTCCCGCCGCGCGGGGGTCACAGCGGCCCCGCTCCCCTCCGACGATTGGGCTCCCCTGCGCCCGGGTAGGCGCTCCCAGTGTCCTCGCAGGTCAGGCGGTCCGCCCCTGGTGACCGGAGCGGAGCTGCCCGGCCCTCGCACGAGTCGGAGGGACTGACGATGAGCGTCAAGCGTGGCATCGAAGGGCTACAGGACGTCCTGGGCGAAGTGGACTTCCCCGCGGACAAGGACCGGATCGTGACGCACGCCCTGGACGCGGGCGCCGACGAGGAGCTGCTCTGCGCCCTGCGGGCGATGCCGCCCGCCCAGTACAACGAGGCCAACGAGGTACTGCGCTCGGTGCCCCTGCCCCGCTCCGAGACGGACTCGCACACCGAGTCCGCCCGCGCGCAGCTGCGCAGGGAGCACGGAAAGCCCGGCATGGCCGAGTCGATGAAGGAGAGCCGCCCGGTCAACCCCATCGAGGAGGAGCTGGGCGAGAACCGCAAGTCCTGAGCCCCGCGCCGAGGTCCCGGTGCCCTGACGGGTCCCGGGACCGTGTCGTGCGCGGGCGCGGAGCGGGCACTGGTCCGGCGCGTCCAGCACTCCGGAGGAAGGCGCACAATGGTCCTACCCGTGCGGGAAGACCCCCGGAGCGCAACCGTGAGCGAGACCGGCCTGACCGTCAAAGCCCTGTTGAAGGCGCTGGACAAGGCCGTCCACGGACTCGCCGCCGCGCCCCGGGGGCTCGGCGGCGTGGTCCGCTCGGTGGTCGTTGCCGGGGACAGCGCGCCCGTACCCGCCGGTGCGCTGGTCGTCGTCCCGCCCGGGGGAGCCGCCGCCCTGGCCGCGCGCCCCGGACCGCTGGACGCCAGCGCCGTGGCGGCCGTGGACGGGGACGCCGACGGGCTGCGCGGTCTGGGCCTGCCCGTGCTCTCCGTGGACCCCGCCGTGGGCACCGACGAGTTCGCCGCCCTGGCCCGGTCCCTGTGGATCCGCTCGGGGATCGACGAGACCCCCTCGTTCAAGAAGGCCAAGGAGGAGGGCGAGGTCGCCAGAATGCCGGTGGTGGAGACCTTCCGGTTCCACTGGCGGGCCGTGCTGGTCGCCGTCGGCGCCAAGGTCGTGGAGACCGCCCCCTTCTACATCTTCGGCACCTTCGTGGTGAGCTACGCGACGGGCACGCTGTCCTTCGACAACACCACCGCGCTCAACGCCGTGACCGTCGGGGCGATCGTGGCCACCGTGTGCATCCCGATCGCCGGACGCCTGTCGGACACCTTCGGCAGGCAGAGGGTGTACCTGGTCGGCGCGGTGCTGCTGGCCCTGTTCATCGCGCCCTACTTCCTCATGCTGGGCACCGGCAGCACGTCCATGCTGATCCTGGCGACCGTGATCGGGCTGGGCGTCCTGTGGGCGCCGGTCACCGCCACCATCGGCACCCTGTGCTCGGAGATCTTCTCCACCCGGGTGCGCTACACGGGCGTCACCCTGGGCTACCAGATCGGCGCGGCGGCCGCGGGCGGCACCGCCCCGCTGATCGCGACCTGGCTGCTGTCCCGGTTCGACGACTCGTGGGTGCCGGTCGCGGGCTACCTGATCTTCACCGCGGTCGTGTCCGTCGTCGCCGTGTCCCTGGCCGGTCGGGCCTCCAACGCCGAGGAGAGGCACCTGAGCGCCGCCAGGGACGACTGACGGGCGCCCTCGTCGGACGTACGACACGAGGGGGCGGCCGACGCGCCGCGCCCCCTCACCGTTCACCTCCCCCCGGAACGGACACATAGCCCCTGGACTGGACATTCGTCCCATCTTCCGCGAGCATGGGCGAGGCGCGCGCCCGCGCCTAGGTGTGCCGGGAAGACTGGTCGGCGAGTCCCTGTCAGTCGTACGCCCGGAAAGTTGCACATGAGCATCGACCCGATTCTGCGCTCCGAGCGCCCCGGCCCGCTCTCACGGCTGGCCGACACCCTGCGCAGCGACAGCGTCGGCGGCTTCCTATTGATCGGCGCCGCGGTCCTCGCTCTCGTCTGGATCAACTCGCCCCTCGGTGAGGTCTACGAGAACCTGCGGGCGATCACCTTCGGGCCCGAGTCGCTGCACCTGAACCTGTCCCTGGAGACCTGGGCCGCCGACGGCCTCTTGGCCGTCTTCTTCTTCGTCGTCGGCAACGAGCTCAAGCAGGAGTTCGTCCACGGGGAGCTGCGCGACCCCCGGCGGGCCATGCTGCCGATCGTCGCGGCGATCTGCGGCATGGTCGTGCCCGCCGCGATCTACGCCGCGATCAACCTCACCTCGCCCGACACCCTCCACGGGTGGGGCATCCCGATGGCGACCGACATCGCGTTCGCCATCGCGATCCTCGCGGTGGTGGGCCGCGGGCTGCCGCCCGCGCTGCGGACCTTCCTGCTGACGCTGGCGATCGTGGACGACCTCGGCGCGGTCATCGTCATCGCGGTCTTCTACACGTCGGACATCAACTTCGTGGCCCTGCTGGTGGCCGCCGCGGGCCTGGCGGTCTTCTGGTACCTCCAGCGCGGCAGGGGGCTGGCCGCCAAGCTCAACGCGTCGGTGGTGCCCAACTGGCTGGTCTACGTGCCCCTGGCCCTGGTGATCTGGTTCCTGGTCCACGAGAGCGGCGTGCACGCGACCATCGCGGGTGTGGCCATGGGTCTGCTGATGCGCACCCACAAGCTGCCCGGTGAGCACCACGACCCGAGCCACGGCGTGGAGCAGCTGCTGCGCCCCTGGTCCGCGGGTCTGGCCCTGCCGATCTTCGCCTTCTTCTCGGCGGGCGTGGTCTTCGACGGCGTCGGCGAGGTCCTCACCGACACGGCGGCGCTGGGCATCATCGCGGGCCTCATCCTAGGCAAGGTGATCGGCATCGCGGGCGGCTCGTGGCTGACCACCAAGGTGACCAAGGCCGAGCTCAACCCCAGCCTGAAGTGGATCGACATCGTCGGGATGTCCCAGCTGGCCGGTATCGGGTTCACCGTGTCGCTGCTGATCAGCGAGCTGACGTTCGCCGACGCCCCGGAGCACCTGGCGCACGCCAAGACGGGCGTGCTGGTGGCGTCCCTGGTCGCGACGCTGCTGGCGACGGTGATCCTGGGCGCGAGGGCGAGGCACTACCGGAAGCTGGACCGCCAGGGCACGGCGGGCAAGGACTCCGATTGACATCCTCTCCCGCCTGAAGGCGGGAGAATCCAGCTAACAGTACCCGTCCGCCGCGGGTGGTCTACGCTTCAAAGCCCGCCTGACGGCGAGGGCTCCACGTCCTGGCACCCACCATGTCCTGGGGCGCTTGCCGCTTGACCGCGTGCTCGACGTTGCACGCGGCATTGGTGTCGGCGTGCGCGGTGTGCCCGCACCCGGGGGCCTTACAGGCGAACCGGTCCCGCGACTCGCGGCTGCCCTCGGTGATGGCCTGGCACCGCGAGCAGCGCCGCGAGGTGTGGGGGGCGGGCACCTGGACCAGGTGCCCGCCCCGGTCGGCGAGCTTGTACTCCAACAACGTGATGGTGCGTCCCCACGCCTGCCCGGCGATGGCGCGGTTCAACCCGCGCTTTTGCGCCACGTCGGTACCCGGGGCCTCCACCGTCCCCCGGGCAGAGCGGACCATCCCGGTGATGTGCAGGTCCTCGACCCCCACCACACCGAACTCCTCGGCCAGGGCATGCGTGACCTTGTGCTGCCAGTCCAGGGCGCGACGCTTGGCTTTCGCGCGCACCCCCGCAATCTGGTCATAGGTGCGACGCAACCGGTTCGAAGACGGCTGTCCAGGTGTGCGCTGC
>ANAW01000052.1:0-49557 GCA_000340945.1 Nocardiopsis synnemataformans DSM 44143
CTTCTTCTCCAACCGACGCAGACGCTCGCCCTCACCCGAAGATATCCACGGCCCGTGCTCACGGAAGGTGCCGTCGGACAGGGCGAGCGGCTTGGCCACACCCCGATCGATACCCACCCCCGGGCCGGTGTGCGGGGCCGGTTCCTTGACGTCGGTGCGCACCCGTAGCACCACGTGCCAGCCGTGGGCCTCCCGCACCAACCGGGCACCGGTGACCCTGTTCGCGGCATCAGCGTGCTTACCCACGGGCAGGTCCTTGGTCCACCGGAGGCGGACCACGCCGATCTTGGGGATCCTCACGCTCCCCCAGGTGCGGGTGAGGCGGTGGATGGCCAGGTCCCGACCCTGGGGGACGTCAACACACATCCGCGAACGCACCCGGGCCTTGAAAACAGGCGGCCCAGCCCTACCCGCCCAGCAGTTCTGCCACGCCCGGAAATAGGTCTTCAACACCTGCTGCGCGGCCTGCGCCGGGAGAACAGCAAGCCAGAGGACGTCCTTGCGGGCCTGACGAATCGCGGCATCGGCGTCTTTGAGGGACACCCGCCGGTTCTCCGAGGACATGGTCCACCAGGAGTGGAGGAGGTTCCACAGGGCGCGGGCGGCGTGGGCCTGTGCCTCCAGCCCGGGAAGCTGGTCCTTGTCGGGGTAGAGGCGGGCTTTGTGGCCGCGTTCGCGCTTGATGTGTCACCTCCTGCGTGGTCTGGGGCGACCCTAGCGCGGGGGTGTGACGTTTCGTGACGGGCGGTTCACCCACCGGCTGAAGCCGGTGGCACTCTCGCACAGAAGAGGTAGGGAGCAGGAACACGACGGCGGCCCGTCTCCCCGAGCGGGGAGGCGGGCCGCGACGCGTACTCCTACAGACTAACGCCCAGGACCCAGGTCACCAGGGTGTACATCGTGGCCAGGATCAGGAACAGCGCGATGAGGTTGAGCCACACGCCGCCGCGCATCATCTGGCCGATGCGCACGTGACCGGAACCGAAGACGATCGCGTTCGGCGGCGTGGCCACCGGGAGCATGAAGGCCATCGTCGCGGCCAGGGCCACCGGGATCACCAGGGACAGGATGTCGATCTGCATGCCCACCGCGACGCCGCCGAGGATGGGCAGGAAGGTGGCCGCGGTGGCGGTATTGCTGGTGAGCTCCGTCAGGAAGAGGACCAGCCCGGCCGCGACCGCGATCAGCACCCAGGTGGGCACGCCCTCCAGGATGGCGACCTGGTTGCCGATCCAGGTGCTCAGGCCGGACGCGGTGAACTGCGCCGAGATGGCCAGACCGCCGCCGAAGAGGAGCAGGACACCCCACGGCAGCTGCACGGCGGTCTCCCAGTCCAGCAGACGGGTTCCGCGCTTGACCGGGATCAGGAACAGCAGGACCGCCACGGTCATCGCGATACCGGCGTCGCTGACGCTGGACAGCCACGGCAGGAAGTTGTCGGCCAGGACCGGGACGAAGATCCAGGAGAGCGCCGCGAAGGCGAAGACCGCGAGCACGAGCTTCTCGCCGCGCGCCATCGGGCCCATCTCGGCCAGCTCGGAGCGGATGAGGTCCTGGGCGCCCTTCACCTTCTTGACCTGCGGCGGGAAGACCTTGATCAGCACGAACCAGGCGATGAGCAGGAAGACCGCGGCCAGCGGCAGGCCGACCAGCATCCACTCGCCGAAGCCGATGTGGATGTCGTGGGTCTCGGCGAGGTAGCCGACCATCAGCACGTTGGGCGGCGTGCCGATGATGGTGGCCACCGAGCCGATGGAGGACGAGTAGGCGATGCCGAGCATCAGCGCGGTGGCGAAGTTCGCGTCGGTCCTGCCGTCGCGGAACTGGGTGATCAGCGCGACCACCGAGAGGCCGACGGGCAGCATCATCACGGCGGTCGCGGTGTTGGACACCCACATCGTGATGAACCCGGTGGCGATCATGAAGCCGCCGATCAGCCCCGCGGTGTTGGAGCCGACCTTGGAGACGATGACCAGGGCGATCCGCTTGTGCAGGTTCCACTTCTGCATCGCCAGGGCGAGCATGAAGCCGCCCATGAACAGGAAGATGGTGTCCGACCCGTAGGACGAGGCGACGTCCCCGATGGGGGTGCCCTCCAGCAGGAGGGGGAAGAGCACCAGCGGCAGCAGCGAGGCGACCGGGATCGGGATCGCCTCGGTGGCCCACCAGATGGCGATGAACGCGGTCACCGCGGCCACCGCGCGGCCGTTGGCCGACAGGACCGTCTCGCCGTCCCCGCCCTCGACGACGGGCATCGGCATGTCCGGCATGAGGAAGTAGACCAGCAGCCCGACCAGCGGACCCGCGATCAGACCGATGACGCGCGAGGGCGAACTGCCCCTGGCGGCTCTGCCGTCCTGCGTGGGGGATGCGGTGTCGGGCGCGTCGACACCCTTCTGGGACGCCATGGGTTCCTCCTGTTGTGGGCCACCGGAAAGTGACACTGGTCTTACCGTCGGGTTTCTCCCCGATTACCCCGAATTGATACAGCGATGGTGTGCGTCTCTTTTGCGGGTGGCCAAAATCTCAACCCAGATTTAAGGTTCCTCTGACATTCCGGAACCGTGGGTGTGCACCTTGGGACAGACGGTGAGCATGTGCGAGGTGTGACCTGTGAGGCCTGAACCGCCGCCTCCCCTGGCCTAAGCTGCGGGTATGCATGGACCGAACCGGCGCGCCGCCCTGAGGGGAGCGGCGGGCGCGCTCGCCGCGGTCGCGCTGGGCGGTTGCGCGTGGCGCGAACCCTCCCCCGCTCCGGCGTCGCTCGTCGTGGCCACGGGTCCGGCCGGGGCCGTCTACCGGGAGATCGGCGCGGAGATCGCGGCCCTGCTGGCCGCCCGGCTCCCCGAGTTCCGGGTGCGGACCGTGGAGACCGGCGCCTCGCACGACAACCTGCTGCTCATCGACGCGGGCGAGGCCCACCTGGGCCTGACCAGCCTCGACGCGGTCCTGGGCGACGAGGTGGCCGACGCCGGTCCATTCCGCGCGATCGGGCGCCTCTACGACAGCTTCGTGCACCTCGCGGTCCTGGACGGTTCTCCCGTGCGCTCCCTGTCGGACCTGGAGGGCCGCCGCGTCTCGGTGGGCGCGGTCAACTCCGGCACCGAGTTCACCGTGGCGCGGATCATCGAGGAGACCGGGCTGGCGATGGAGGACGTGCGCCTGGACCAGGCGGCCTCCGCCGACGCCCTGGGACGCGGGGAGATCGACGCGATGTTCTCCCTGACGGGGCTGCCCACGCCCGCGGTCGCCGACCTGGCCCGTGAGCACGTGACGCGCCTGGTCGACCTCGGGGACGTCGCGTCCGCCATGGCCGAGGCCCACCCCGAGCGGTACTTCCCCGCCACGATCCCCGCGACCACCTACGAGGGCGTGCCCGCCTGCCCCACCATGTCCATCCCCAACCTGCTGCTGTGCGCGGCCGACCTGCCGGACGACCTCGCCCACGTCGTCGCCGACACCGTCTACACCGGCGCCGCGCGGATCGCCGAGTCCCGCCCCGAGGCGGCGCAGATCAACGTGCGCACCGGCATCTCGACCGGCGTGGTCCCCCTCCACCCCGGGGCCGCGCGCTGGTACCGGGACAACAAGCCCTCCTGAGGCTCAGTCCGCGGGCGGCAGCGTGATGGTGACGCCGAAGCCGGGCCGCTCGCCGGGCAGGCCCTCGCCCAGCTCCAGTTCCCCTCCGGCCTCGCGGACCAGGTCGGAGACGATCGCCAGCCCCATGCCGGTCCCCTCGGTGTTCTGCTGGCGGGGCGAGCGCCAGAAGCGGTCCAGGGCGGCGCCGCGCTCCTCCTCCGGGAGCCCCTCCCCGTCGTCGAGCACGCTGATCCGCGCGGGGTCGCCCGCGGAGCCCCGCACCCGCACCCGGGTCCCCCCGGACAGGCGCAGGGCGTTGCTCACCAGCTCGTCGAGGATGCTGCCCAGGCCCCCGGCCGGGGCGCACACCCGCAGCCCGGCGGGGACGTCCACGGCCACGGTGATCCCCCGGGCCTCGCCCAGGGCGCGCCAGCGCTCCACCCGGGTCTCCAGCAGCTCGGGGACGTCCACGGCCTCGGTGCCCGTGACGCTCTCCAGGCGCGTCGCGGCCAGCAGGGAGTTGAGCATCCGGTGCATGACCGTGGTCTCGTCCACGGCCACGGCGTGCGCCTCCCGGGCCTCCTCCGAGCTGAGGTGGGGCGCGAGGTTCTCCACCGCCAGGCGCAGGCTCGCCAGGGGGTTGCGCAGCTGGTGGGAGGCGTCGGAGACGAAGGAGCGCTGGCGTTCCAGGGCCCTGCGCACCACGTCGACCATCGTGTTGAAGGACTCGGTGAGGCGGCGCAGCTCCGGAGGGCCCTGCTCGGCGTCCACCCGCACGTCCAGGTCCCCCGAGGCGACGGCGGTGGTCGCGGCGTCGAGTCGGCCGATGGGGCGCAGGACCCAGCGCGACAGCGGCAGCGAGGCCGCCACCAGGAGCGCCAGGGGCACCAGGCTGAGCAGGGCGAGCCATCCCCAGGCACCGAGGATGTCGGCGCCGAGCTGGTCGGTGGGGGCCGCGACGATGACCGCCCCGGTCACCTCGCTGTCGCGGCCGATGGGCTCGGCGACCACGAGGGGGTCGGACTCCCAGGGCCAGACGGTGGTCGGAGGGGCGGGGCGCTCCCCGGCCAGGGCGATGGTGAGCGTCTCCGGTGAGTCCAGTTCCGCGAGCACGTCGCGCTGGTGCGTCATGCTGCCCGACCCGGCGATGATCTCGCCGTCGGGGGCGACCACGACCACCGGGATGCCGTAGAGCGCCTCGTAGCGGTCCATCTCCTGGAGGAGCGCCTCCGGGCGGTCGGCCTCCAGGGCGGTGCGGGCCAGGGCGGCGAAGCGGCCCGCGTCCCCCAGGCGGTCGACGTAGACCTCCTGGGTGAGCTGCTGGGCGATGACCGTCCCCAGGGGGATGACCGCCGAGGCGACCAGGACGAACGCGGCGGGGAGCAGGATGGTGAGCAGTCTGCGGAGCACGGGTTCAGGACCGGTCGAGGAGGTAGCCGACACCGCGCACGGTGCGGATCTGCACGGCGTGGCCGAGCTTGGCGCGCAGGGAGCCGATGTGGGTGTCCAGGGTCCTGGAGGAGGTCTCCCAGGCCGTGCCCCACACCTGGTCGAGGATCTGGTCGCGGGCGACCACCGACGGGGAGCGGGAGGCCAGGAGGGCGAGCAGGTCGAACTCCTTGCGGGTCAGCTGGAGCTCAGCGCCGCCGACGCTGGCCGCGCGGGAGCCCGGGTCGACGGTGAGCCCGCCGATCCTGAGCGCGGGCTCCTCCTCCGCGGCCTCGGCCCGCGCGGCGCGGGTGCGGCGCAGGACCGCGTCGATGCGGGCGAGGAGTTCGGCGACGCCGAAGGGCTTGACCACGTAGTCGTCGGCACCGGCCCGCAGGCCGCGCACCCGGTCGCGCTCCTCGCTGCGGGCCGTGACGGCGATGATGGCGGTCTGCGGGCGGTCGCGGAGCTTGCGGAGCAGGTCGATGCCGTCGGCGTCGGGGAGGCCGAGGTCGAGGAGGACGACGTCGGCGGGCGGGGCGCTCAGGGCCCGTTCGGCGGTGGCGACCCTCTGGACGTCGAAGGACGCCGCCCGCAGGGCGGTCACCAGTCCGCGGGCGACCCGGTCGTCGTCCTCGACCACGAGAATGCGCATGTCCAGCATGTTAGGCAGTGTTGGCCCCGGTCACGGCACGCCGCCGGGACGCGCCCCGGCACCGGGCCCCGCTCCCCGGCCCCCGCGGGGGTGTCAGCCGCCCGGCCGCGGCGCGGGGATCCGGGCGGTTCCGGGCCCGGCCGCCATTTCCGCGGCCATAACCCCGGGGTCGGAATTGTGTCCGTACCGAGGCCTCCGCCTCCCCCCGGAGCGCACCGGACGAACGCAAAGCGTGCCGTCCCGGGCGCAACACCCGGACCCCGAGCCGCAACGGAAACGAAAAGGGATCGGAGTCACGGACCGACGACGTGCGCCCTTTTCCCGCACGCGCTTTTACCCGGGCCGGGGAGCGCGGTAATCGCCGCTTCGCCCCGCGACCCCTTCCCGGCGGGTGTGTCCGGGGCCCCCTGCCGGGAGGGGACCGCTCCTGCGCGCCGAACGGCGCCGAGCCCGCATCCCCTACGGGCACAGGCTTTGCGCGCGCCGAGCCGGAAAGGGACCGCGGCGCCGGCGCCCTCACCGGGCACCGCACGGGTCCGGTGCTGACCCAACCGAAGCGGAACCGCTTCCCGGCGTATCATTCGCGTCTTTTTACGGACCATCCGGAGAACGGCCGCGTCCGGACAACATGAATACCACTCCAGTGGGCATGTACAAGTCGGCCCTTGTCACCAACCGAATACATAACTGAACCGGAGTCGGACCCGATCGCACTTTCAGAACTGCTCGGGAAACAGGAGCGACCAATGGTGGAACTGAGAGAATCGAGGCCGCCGCGTGCGTAGCGACAACCAGCGGGGACAGAGCGGACGGGAGTGCCCGTGAGAGGGCTGGGACACGAACCCGGTCGGTGGCGGACGTCGAGCTACAGCGGTGACGGCAACGTGAACTGCGTCGAGGCCGTCCTGGGCGCGCCGCGGACGGTCGGCCTACGCGACTCCGCGCACCCCGCCCGCGCGGCGCTCGCCCTTCCCGCGCGCCAGTGGGTCGCGCTGCTCCGGCTCGCCGGGCGCCCCTGAGCGCCGCGGGCGGTCCGGGGCGCGCTCCCCCGGACCGCGCCCGGTCACATCTGGGCGAGGTAGATGTCGGCGTCCCCGCGCACGGTCCTGCGGAGGCTGAGCGTGGCGGGGTGGTCCGAACCCATCACCTCGCGGTAGCCGTCCTCCACGGCCACGAACTCGGCCTCGACGTCCTCGCCCTGGGCCCTGCGGTCCACGAGCAGGTTGCGCCGGGCCAGCAGGGTCAGCGGATGCGACGCACCCAACGCCCCCTCGCAACCGCGCAGCGCCTCCTCGTCCCGCTCCCGGGCACCGGCCGCGTCGCCCATGAGGAAGTGGTCGTTGGCCAGGTTCACCAGGCAGGCCAGGGTGCTGGGGTGGCGGGAGCCGAGCCGGTCCAGGAACAGCTCCAGCGAGCGCTCGTCCAGCTGGCGCGCCTCGGCCGCCCTGCCCAGACGGCGCAGGATGATCGCCCGGTTGACGTCGGCCGCCCCCACGTAGGGGTGGCGCTCGCCCAGGAGCTTGACGTAGCGCTCCCCCGTGGTCTGGGCCAGTTCCAGCGCCTCGTCGTGCTGGTTGACCGCGCTCAGGGACATGGAGTGCACCAGAGCGGCGTACATGGTCTCGTTGTCGTCCACGCCGTACTTGACGCGGAAGCGCTGCCAGGTCCGCTCCGACAGGACGAGCGCCTCCCGGTGGTGGCCGACGCGTCGGCGCATGACGGCCAGCGTGCGCCGGTTGCCCAGGACGCGGTTGTCGTCCTCCCCGATCAGGCCGATGATCCGTTCGACCTGGTGGGCCTGGATCTCCTCGGCCTCCCGGTAGCGGCCCTTCTCCATCAGGGCCTCGGCGTAGCCGTTGTTGGTGCCGAGGGTGCGCGGGTGGTCCGGGCCGAAGACGGCCTCCAGCCGGGCCAGCGTGTCGCGGTACTGGTCGGCGGCCGCCTCCGGGTCGCCGCTGAGCAGGAGGTTGAAGGCGCGGAAGTGGGCGGTGACCAGGGTGTGCGGGTCGTCCTCGCCGAAGAGGCGCACCCGGCGGTGGTAGGCGTCGGCCGCGGCCGTCAGCGAGTCGCGGAACCGACCCAGGAACCGCAGGGTGCGGATGTGCTCGATCTCCGCCTCCAGGGTCTCGGGGTCGCCGGGGTTCTGGGTCTCGCGCAGGGTGGCCAGGGTGGCCTCGCACAGCGCGAGCGCCTGCTCCAGGTACCCCTGTCCGCGCATCGCCGTGGAGATCTGGATCGCCATGCCCAGGGTGGAGGGGTGGTTCTCGCCCAGTTGCAGGCGCCACCACTCGTGGGCGGTCTCGCCCAGGCGGCGGGCGTCGTCGAACTCCTGGCGCAGCGACGCGACCCGGCACATCTGCACCACCAGGTTGCGCGCCCAGGGGTCGGTGCAGTTCCACAGCTCGGAGGCCCACACGTGCGGCAGCAGCTCGGTGTAGCGCTCGGAGGCGTCCACGGCCACCACCTGGAGGTCGTTGCGGCCCAGCAGCTGGTGGGCGCAGTGGCGCATCTCCTCGCGCTCCCCGTCGCTCATCGGCGCCTGGACGGCGCGCTGCACCAGCCGGTGCAGGGAGACGGTGTTGCGCTGGTGGTCGATGTGGGCGAGGCTGTTGCGCCCGATGTCGCGGATCGCCATGCCGAGCCTGGCCGGGTCCTCCAGGGCGCCGCGCAGCTCCGCGGGGCCCTCGATGCCCCGGGCGAAGTTGAACAGCGTCCGGGGGATGGGCGCCGTCGCCATGAAGGAGCAGAGCTGGAGCAGCTGGAGCGCCGCCGGGTTGGTGGTGGCCAGCCGGTCCAGGGACACGTTCCAGGCGGCGGCGACGGCCACCGGGTAGGCGCTGTCCACCGGGCGCAGGAGGTCGAGCATCTCCTGGCTCTTCTCCGCGAACTGGCGCAGGTACTCCTCGGTGGCCATCCCGCTCTCGTGCAGCCACACAGCGGCCTGGTTGAGGGCCAGCGGCAGGTCGCCCAGCTCGTGCGCCAGCTGGTCGGCCTCCTCGTCGGTCAGCGACGCGGGACCGCGCCGTTTCAGCAGCTCGATGCTCTCGGCCCGGTCGAACTCGCGGACGGAGAGGTAGGCGTCGCCGCCCCGCACCGTCCAGCTGGAGTCCCGAGAAGTGATGATCACGTGGCCCTCGCCCCCGACAGGAAGATACTGATCCAGTTCGGACCGGGCCTGCGCGTTGTCGAAGACGAGGAGCCAGCGCGGGTAGTCCACTCCCTGGCGCAGTGCCTCCAGCACGTTCTCCAGGACGTGTCCGCTGCCCGCGCCCGCGCTGTCCAGCCTGAGCCGGGACGCCAGGACGGAGAAGCTCTCCCGCAGCTGGTTGCCGTGGGCCGCGGGGATCCAGCAGATGAGGTCGTAGTCGGACGCGTACCGGTACAGGTACTCCTTGGCGAGCTCGGTCTTGCCGACCCCCGACATCCCGTTCAGGGCGGTGATGACCTGGCGCCGCCCCTTCAGGAGCTGTCCCCTCAGCGCGGAGAGGAGTTCCTCGCGCCCGGTGAAGGCGCTGTTGCGGCGCGGAACCTGGACCCAGACCGCGTTGAGCGGTCGGCCACTCGTGGACGATCGGGACGTACGACCGCTGGACTGGTCGCCAGATTCTTGCATCATATCCTCATTTGACAGTTTTGTGGCCATATGAGTTTCTTTCCCCGACCGTTCAGAAAAGGGTGCTCTGTTCCGCGCCTTCCAGCCGTTGTTCCCGCCCACACGCGCAGATCCGGAAACCTTCGGTAATACTAGACCAGTGGGCGACGGCGTACCCGCCTCATGCGTTTCTGCCGCACCGCGGGTCGCACCCGTCCCGGAGATGTCGGCGTATTCCCTGATGGGTTCGGCGTAACGCCGGGTGAGGGCCGCGCTCTCCACCGCGGGAAGCATGGAATTGGCCCAGTGATGGGAGACCCGCGTCCTTTTCGGGAGATCGTCGTGCCTGCCCCGCAGCATGAGGCGCAGGGCGTCGAACCAGGGGTCCACCCACCGCAGGCGCTCCGCCGCCAGGCCCAGAACCCGGCGGATGTCGGAGACCCTGCCGCCCAGCGACAGCAGGGCCCGCCGGACCCCCGGGCGGAAGTCCCACCCGACCGGCCCGTCCTCCTCCCCCCAGCCGCCGCCCCCGCGCACCAGCCCGCTGAAGAAGACCTCCGTCAGCTCCGAGGGCGTGGCGCGGCCGAGCACGTCCTCGCAGACCGCCTCCACCAGGCGCGGGTCCAGCGGCACGGCGGCCAGGGCCACCGCCAGGTCGAACGCCTCGGGGCTGGCCAGCTCCCGGAAGCGCCGCGCCTCCCGTTCGGCGTCGAAGTCGGGTTCCCGGGCCTCCGGCGCCTCGGCGGGAGGGGGGTCCTCCCCCGCGGGGAACCGCGCGGTGTGCGCCCACAGGCGCCCGCGACCCCGCCCCATCGCGAAGACCGCCCAGTCGCGGATCTTGCGGGGGTCCAGCGGCAGCACGGGCACGAGCGCCCCCCGCTCGCGCCCCTCCTCCTCCGGGTCGTCGAGCGTGCGCTCCCGCGCGTACCGGGTGTTCGCGGCGCAGGGGCCTGCGGCCCGGGGCGCGCCCAGCTCCATGGGGGCGGTGGCGATGGCGCCGCGCCGCCACAGGCGGGGCTGGGGCAGGGGGGGGGTCGCGNTCGCGACCGCGCCGCGGCCCGCGGCGGCGGCGACCCAGTCCTGGAACCCGCGGTCGCGCCAGGCGCCGCCGAGCCCGTCGGTGAGGAACAGGACCACGTGCGCGCGGCCCCCGCCGAGGCGGCCGGGGCGGCCGTGGCCGTCGCGCAGTCTGGGGCTGCCGGTGCGCCCGGAGTCGAAGTACAGCGAGGCGACCTCGTGGAAGATCCCGCCGGAGCGCGCCAGCCGGACGAACTCGGCGGCCAGGCCGCGCTGGAAGGCCATGGTGACGCCGTCGTCGACGAGGAGGGTGAGGTCCACCGCCCGCTCCCGGCGCGCGCACGGCTCCGGCACCACCGGGACGCCGACGCACTCGCGCTCGTCCTCGGACCAGTGGAGGCTGTCCAGGAGCGAACGCGCGTAGTTGCGCGCGGTGCCCTCCGGGTCGACGCCGTCCGGCCGCCCCCGGGGCTCGGTGAGGTGGAAGGGCCCCAGCGCGGCGAGCAGTTCCTGGCGCCGGTCCAGGACCGGTTGGACGAACCCGTGGGGCTCCGTCTGCGGCCCGTCGCCCCCCGGGGCCCGGCGCGCCCGCGGGGGCGGACCCGCCTGGCCGGGCGGCGGGTCCGGGGCCCGCTCGCGGGGGTCGCGCCCGGCGGCGGAACCGCTCCCACCGGCCGTCGCCGCGGCGTCGGGGAGCCCGGAGGGCCGGCCGGTCCCGGCGTCCGTGCCGGGCGGCGGGCAGGGTTCCGCGGCCCCCGGCGCGTCCGTGCGGGGCCCGGCCTCCCGCGGGGGCGTGCCGGAGCCGGAGGCCTCCCCGGGCGGCGGCCCGGTCGGCGGCGCCGGGAAGACCGGCCGGTCGCGGCGCGCGGCCTCGGCTCGCGCCTGGAGCGCCGCCAGGTGGAGCGCGTCCGCCCACTCCGTGGGTGTGAGGCCGCCCGGGGAACCGGCCGACCGGTCGCCGGAGCCCCGGGGGCGGTCGTCCCCCGGCTGGTGTGCGGGGCTCATCCCGGGGTTTCCGTGAGGCGGTGCCAGAGCAGGTCGGAGAGGTGGCGGACCTGCTCGGGCCCGGGCTCGCCCTGTCCCATGGCGCCGACCAGGTGCACGGCGTTGAGCAGTTGGTCCACGGCGAGTTCGTGGCCGTCGGCGCTCCTGCGCAGGAACTCGGTGACCAGGGTCCGCGTGCCGGTGGGCGGGTCGCCGTCGAAGTGCCCGGCCACGGCGGCCACCAGCTCGTCCTCGTCCGGCAGCCCCATCCGGACCGGGATGCAGCGGCGCAGGAAGGCGGGCGGCAGGTCCCGGTCGTCGTTGCAGGTCACCACCGTGACGGGGAAGGCCGAGCACAGGACCTCGCCGCGTTCGACCACCGCCGTGCGGCCGGGGTCGTCGGTGGCCACCCGGACCGCCCCGGCCACGTTGGCCAGCCTGCCCAGCTCGGGGACGGTGTAGCCGCCGTTCTCGAACAGGTCGAGCAGGTCGCCGGGCAGGTCGAAGTCGCCCAGGTCGAAGTCGTCGACCAGGAGCACCCGGGGCAGCCTGGTGGGCAGGAAGGCGGTGCCCAGCGGGCCCAGGGTGAGGTAGCGGCCGATCGACTCGGCGCTGCTGCGCAGGTGGGCGTCGGCCTCGGTGCCGGCGGCGCTCGCGTAGCGGCGGTCCCGGGAGCCCCGGGCCCGGTTGCGGGCGTTCTCCAGGTTGAGGTCGTGGATCTGGGTGAGGGGGTCGTAGGCGTACAGGCCGTCGCGCACGGTGCTGCGGCTGGTGACGGCCCAGCGCAGGACGCGGCCCAGGCCCAGCTCTCGGGAGACCTGGTGGGCGAGGCTGGACTTGCCGACCCCGGGCGGACCCACCAGCAGCAGCGGTCGGCGCAGGCAGATGGCCGCGTTGACCTTGTCCAGCAGTTGGCGGCGGTGCGGCCCCAAGGGGATGGGGAAACTCCAGGGCCGGACGGGGCCCAGGTGGCGCTCGCTCTCGGCGGCGGGCTCCGCGGCCCCCGGCCCGGGGTCGTAGAGCGGGGGGTCCGCGCCGCTTCCGGCGGGGTCGGGCCCGCCGCCGTAGGCGCGCCACCGGGGAGGCGGGGGGAGCTGGGCGGCGAGGTCCAGGTGCGGGCGGGGCTGACCTGTGCCGTGGAAGATCCACCACTCCGGCGCGGAGCTGGTCGATCCGGGTTCGGCTGGTGTGGTCATGGCAGGCCCTTCGAGCCGCGCCCGAGGGGGGCTGTCGGATGCTGTGGGGGGATCATCGGTCTGGGGGCGGGCAGAACCGGAAGGGTGTCGTGGTAGAAGACGGCGACCTCGAAGCTTTCTTCGATGTACCCGGTATCGTCCGGGGAAACGCATCCGGAACGCGATTGGTGGAGCGCCTTGGGAAGCGCTCGTATTCTTTCGGGTGGCACCATCACCTCCCGCCCCACCTTTCCCAGATTCAGCCACGGACTTGCCCCCGGACCATTATTGGCGGAACGCCAGACCACGACCGGAACCCCGATCATGAGCGCCGACCAGACCGACATGTGGCATTCGTCCAGATGGGAGGGAACGGAGAGGGCGACGATCCTGTCGTCCTGGAGCCGTTCGGCCAGGGGTTCGCGGTAGGTCCGCCCGCCCCTGCGCCTCCTCTTCCCGGCCTCGTGCGCGGTGTCCAGGTGCAGCACCTCGCACGCGCTCGCGAGCCCCTCCCACCGCCGGGCGCAGGTCCGCCGGGCCTGCGCGGTGTCGCCGCGCGCGGGGTCCACCAGCTCCTCCGCCCGGTAGACCACCTGGGCCCGGGAGCCGAGCCTGCGGTCGCCCTCCCCGGCCTCCTGCCAGCGCTCGGCCTCCAGGCGGCGGAGCAGGTCCAACCTCCCGACCAGCTCGACCCGCACTCCCTCGTGGTACCCCGTGCGGTGGTCCACCTCCAGCAGGGTGAGCAGGCCCCCCACGTGGGCGCCGATGCGCTCGGCCTCCATGTGCGGTGTGTGGCCGTGGCCGCAGAAGTCCGGGGCCCTGCCCCGCCTCTCGCTGAGCACCGTCCAGTACTCGACGTCGTAGCGGTCCCTGCTCTCGCCCTGGGTGACGTGCACGACGAGCCGTGCGGGCGCGCGCGTCCCCGGCGGCGCCGCCGTGCCCTCGCGCCGCCCGCCGCCCCAGAGCAGGAGCAGGTCGGCGCAGTCGCGCAGCGGGACGGCGCAGGGCAGCAGGGAGCAGAACACCCGCAGCGGGAGTTCCGTCCCCTCGGGGACGGTCATCTCGGCCAGGTCCACGAGCCGGTCCCAGGCCGTGTGCGGCGGCGCCTCGGCCGGGGTGAGCCGGTCGGTCCGGGCGGCCTCGAAGGCCTCCGCGACCAGGTCCGGGGAGTGCTCCCCCAGCTCCCGGCGCACGAGGCCGACGTCGGCGTCGGTGGTCCCCTCGGGCAGGAGGCGGCACAGCTGCTCCCACTCCTCGGCGTGGACCAGCGGCTCCGCGGCCCGGGCCGCCGCCAGCGAGCTGCGGCCGTGCTCCTCCAGGTAGAGGACCCAGCGCACGAGGCAGCCCAGGCGCACCTGTTCCAGGCAGAGGCGGACCAGGTGGCGGGCGAACTCGACCGCCGAGCCCTCCAAGCGCAGGTTGCGGCGGACCCGGGTCGGCAGCTGGTAGGCCAGCTGCTCGCGCGCGTCCGGGAGGAGGACGCACCGGAGCGCGCACAGGGCGTCGACCAGTTCCTCCACGCCGCCGTCGGCCGGGACCGGCCGTCCGGCACCCTCCGGGAGGGGCCCTCCGCCGGGAGGGAGCCGTCCGCCTTCCGCTGGCGGCCCTCCCCCGGTCGGGGCCTGGTCCCCCGCCGTGGCCGTCGTCTCGCTCACCCGGGCGGGCTCCCCAGGAGCGGGGCCGCGGCCTCGCGGACCCGGAGCATCCCCGCGCTCCCGTCCTCCCTCGCGTCGAGGAGGGCGAGCACCTCGTCGAGGAGTCCGTACTCGCCATGGGCGAGGGAGACCAGTTGCGTGGCGAAGGAGAGCAGGTCCTGGTCGGCGCGGAGCCTGCGGCGCAGCCGGGGGTCGAGCGCGACGTACAGGTCCAGGCGCAGGTCGGGCAGGAGCAGCGTGCGCAGGTCGGTCATCGCGCTGGCGGTACGCGTGAGCGCCTCCCGCCCGCCGTTCACCGCCGCGTCCGCGGCGGTCCGCTCGGTCGGCCACACCCGGGGGATCGCCTCCATCGGAATCATCCAGCCCGCCCTGCCGCTGCCGGTCGCCTCGCAGAGCAGACCGAGGAGGGCGTTCCCCCTCTCCTCTCGGACGCCGCTGCCGCTGAAGCCCGGCAGGACGGCGAACCCCGCGCGGGAGTCGACGTCGATCTGGACGTAGCCGAAGCGGCTGCCCCCGGTGCCGGTGGCCCGTCCGGTCACCCAGAGGCCGTTCTCCGCGCGGGGGAAGCCGAGGACGCGGACCCGGTCGCCGACGCGGTACCGCGCGGGGGCGGCGGGAGGGGCCGGGGCGTGCCGGTCCAGGCGCAGCACCGCCGCGTCCCAGGGCGCGGCATCCTCCCACCACCAGCCGTCGGCGGCGACCGTGGCGGCGGCCTCCCAGTCCGGGAGGCCGCGCGGGGCGTCCAGGCGTACGGTGCTGCCGGGTCCGGCGGGGGCGCCGGACCCGGCGAGGGCCTCGCGGACGACGTGCGCGCAGGTGATCGCGTATCCGGGTGCGACCAGTACCGCGGCTCCGTGCAGGGCCGTGCCGCCGCGGTCGGTGACGCGCAACTGCCAGTCGGGGGCGAGGGGACGGGGGGCCAGGTGGGACACGGTGCTCCCGTTCGGCGGGCGGGGCACACGGGACGGGCCCGGGCGCGCGGTCCCGCTCAGTGTTTCGGGTGCACCGAATTCTACCTGTCGTTCATGAAAATCCGTTGTCGTGAAGGAGAGCGAAAGAGTCGGATGTTTTTTGTGAGGAGAAAGCGAATTTAGATAAACAAGTTAAGAAAAGGGGTTGCGCGGTGCCCGGGCCGTCCGCCTCCGGCGGCGGGCGGCCCGGACGCACGGGTCAGGAGGCCGGTACCGGTTCAGGGGTCCGGCGGCGGGGGCGTCCCCACGGCATGAGGCGGTCCACGGACAGGCGGCCGCCCGCGAATCCGAGGGCCAGGGCGACGGCGCCGAGGACCAGCACGAACTCGAAGCCGCCGACCAGCGGGTCGCCGACGTGGGCGAAGAGGTAGGCGCCGGCCATCATGAAGGCCAGGAGGAGCCCGGCCAGGGGCAGGGCGAACCCGATGATGAGGGCCAGTCCGGCGCCCACCTCGATGCTCGCTCCCAGGAGCGCGGCGAACTGCGGGAAGGGGATCCCCATGGACGCGAAGCCCTGGGCGGTGCCGTCGAGGTCGGACATCTTCGGCCAACCGTGCGCGATGAAGACGACGCCGACCACGACTCTGGCGAGCAGCGCGGTGACGTCCCCCAGACGGGACACGAGCGGATTCTCGGTCATAGCGGTTCCTGTTTCTGTGAGCGGGTAACCCAGAAGGAGGTCGTGGCCTCGCACCGTTGCTTGAGACTACAACCTTTTCCTGGGAAGGTAGATGATAGTACGCATCCGCCCGCACACATAGAGTGCCAATGAGGGATATTTCTCCCCCTCGGCGTCCGCCCTGGTGAGAGCGGACAACAGAACGCGACTCAGTCCTGGCGCACCGTACCGGTCGGCTCCGTGTACCGCGGCTCCTCGCCCTCGGGGTCGAGCACGCCGAGCATGGACTCCGCGATCCCCCGAAGCTGCTTGACCTGGTCGTCGGTGAGGGCGTCGAAGAGCACGCGCCGGACCTCGTGCACGTGGCCCGGCGCCGCCCGGCGCAGCACGGCCATACCCCCCGGGGTGAGCTCGGCCAGGGTGGTGCGCCGGTCGCCCGGGCGCTTGAACCTGCGGACCAGGCCGTCCTCCTCCAGGCGGGCGACCGCGTGCGACAGGCGGCTGGGCGAGGAGCGCAGCCTCCTGGCCAGACCGGTCATCGTCATCACGCGCTCGGGCGCCTCGGACAGCTTCACGAGGACCTGGTAGTAGGCGTGGGACATGCCGGAGTCCTGCCTGAGCTGCCGGTCCAGCGCCCCGTCCAGCAGGTGGACGGCGGCCAGGAAGGCCCGCCACGTCTGCTGCTCGCCCTCGTCGAGCCACCGCGTCTCGGCCATCGGGCCCGTGCCCCCAGGAATAACGTGAGAGTTCAACTGTGATCCGGCCAAATATCCCATCTCCCAGCCACCGGAGGACCGCCGTGGCGGAGCAGCCGACGCGCGTGCCGACCCTGGCTCCCGGCCACGGGCGCCGTCGCCGGCGGACGGCACCGGGTGGATCCGCCGGTCGGCCGACCGGCCCGGCGGCACCGCCCGCCCGGGCGCGGTCCCCGTGGTGTCGGCGCACCGGGAGGACGCTGCGCCCACCGTCGGCGCCACGGCGGACGGGGTCCCCCTGACCTACGGCTTCCGGGGTGTCCCGCAACGCTACTACGGAGTCACATACGCCGCCCCGGATGCGCCCGCGCTCGCCCGAGACCCCCGCGGCGGCCGTCGCGCGTGTCGGCACCGGCTGGGACACTTCCCCCCATGACTGACACACGTGATCCCGCGGACGCGCGCACGGTCGAGGAGCTGTTGGCCTCGGAGGGCAGGGCCAGGTACCTGTGCTTCTGGGGTCACCAGCCGCCCGCTTCCGGAGGCGTGTCGGCGAGCTGCCTGTCGCAGTGGTGGCCCGCCGACTTCACGGTGGAGGGGGTCGGCTACCGCACCGCGGAGCACTACATGATGGCCGCCAAGGCCCGCCTGTTCGGTGACGCCGAGGCGGAGGAGCGGATCCTCGCGGCGGGCCACCCCCGCGACGCCAAGGTGATCGGCCGCCAGGTGCGCGGCTTCGACGAGCGCGCGTGGGAGGCGGCCCGCTTCGGCATCGTGGTCGGGGGCGGCGTCGCCAAGTTCGGCCAGAACCCGGAGCTGCGCGGGTTCCTGCTCGGCACCGGCCGACGGGTGCTGGTGGAGGCCAGCCCCCGCGACCGGGTATGGGGTATCGGGCTGGGCGCCAAGAACGACGACGCGCGGGTCCCCGAGCGCTGGCGGGGCCTCAACCTGCTGGGGTTCGCCCTGATGGAGACCCGGGCCCGCCTGATCGCGGCCCCGTAACGCCGGGCCCGGTTCCCGCCGGATCCGCTTCCGCGCCAAAACAGGCGTATCGCGTGCGATGTGTAGCTATCAGGCCATTTTTCCGAATCGCATCCGGCGATCACCGTCGGATCACCCGGATTTCATCCGCCGTATCTGTGGTTACGGCTCCGGCGCGCCTCCGACAGGAGTAGAGTCCAGACCGCGGACAGCATGGTGCTTCCGGCACCCGCACCCGTTCCCCGGAGCACTCCGGGTCTCGGCGTTCCCGCCGCCACCCGTCAGACGCTCGCGCGGCCCGACCACGTACGCCCGCCGCACGCTCCGGGAGACCGGTTCCCCCACGCGCACCCGCCGGTGCCGCGCGCGGTCCGGGAACGCACCGTCCTTCTTCCATCCAGGACGAACCACACTCCAGGGACTTCCCATGGCCTATTACCGCATCCAGTTGCGCGACGGCTCCAACCACACGCTCCAGGCGGTGCGCATGCGCACCGACGCACGCAGCCTCTACCTGGAGGAGCGCACCGCCGGGGCGTGGACCGAGGTGTTCTCGAACCCGATCACGGAGGTGGAGCGCGTCCAGCGCCGCTTCACCGAGAACGACGGCACGTGGACCTGGCTGAGCGAGCGCCTGCCCGCCCCCGTCGGCGGCGTCCGGGCCTGGTGAGGCCCGGCCGGGCGGAGGGGATCCGCCCGGCCCCCGGTGCCAACTGCTCCACGTGCCCGACACCGACCAGCGGGTCATGACGTACTGCCCCGAACCCGGATCGGCCACGGAGCGGTCGATGGCGCGCCTGGCCGCCGAGTTCCCGGCGCCCGCGCCCGACCGGGTCCCCCCGCCGTCCACGCCGTTCGGCACGGCGCCCTGCGGCCCGGGCGGGCCGGTCGAGACCCCGCCGCCCGCCGTGGGGTACGGGGTCCGCCCGGGCCGGCATACGTGACAGAGACGGCGCGGCGGAAGGGACTCCCGCCGCGCCGCTTCCCCTGGAGGAACAGGCCTTCGGTCGCGGACCGGCCGGTCCGCCCGCCCCGTGCCCGGTCGTCCCGGGCGCGGGGAACGGGGTGGCGGGGCCTCCGAAGGGCTCGTTCGGAGGCCCCGCCGACGCGGGTCAGCCCTTGACGGCGCCCGCGGTCATGCCTCCGCGCCAGAAGCGCTGGAGGACGATGATGGCGATGATCAACGGGATGACCGACAGCATGGAGCCCGTCACCACCCGCATGTACATCTCGATGTCGCGCCCCTGGTAGGACTGCCAGGTCACCAGGCCCAGGGTGATCGGGTACAGGCCCTCGTCGGCGAGCATCACCAGCGGCAGGAAGTAGTTGTTCCAGATGCCGACCATCTGGAACAGGAACACCGTCACCAGCGCGGGGGCCATCATCCGCAGCCCCAGCGTGAAGAAGATGCGTCCCTCTCCCGCGCCCTCCAGCCGGGCCGCCTCGACGACCGAGTCCGGCACCGAGGCGTCGGCGTAGATCCGGCACAGGTAGAGGCCGAACGGGGAGATGAGGCTGGGCAGCAGGACCGCCCAGTAGGTGTTGGCCAGGCCGATCTGGCTGAACAGCAGGTACAGCGGCAGGGCGGTGGCCGCGGCCGGGACGAGCACGCCGCCCAGGACCAGGCCGAAGACCAGCTCGCGGCCCCGGAAGGCGTACTTGGCCAGGGCGTACCCGGCGGCCGCCGCCAGCAGGGTGGCCAGCAGCGCGCCGACCACCGAGTACAGGAGGCTGTTGAGGGTCCAGCGCCAGAAGATGCCGCCGTTGTAGGTGAGGACCTCCCCGATGTTCGTGAACAGGGCGAACTCCTCGCCCAGCCCGAAGCCGAACGAGTTGAACAGGTCCGAGGTGGTCTTGGTCGCGGCCACGAACACCCAGTACACGGGCACCAGGAAGTACACGGCGGCGACCGCGAGGATCGCGGTGACCAGGATCCTGGACGCGGTGGGGGCTCCGGTCGCGCCGCCCCGGCGCGTGCGGCGGCGCCGGGCGGGAGCAGCACCGTCCTTCTTGACGTCGGTCTCGGTCGCGGTCATCGCTGCCGGTCCTTCCTGTTGACCAACCAGAGGAACCCGAACGAGAGCACGAACGCGGTCAGGGCCACGATGACCGACTGCGCCGCCGCCACGTTGTAGTCGTTGTCGGTGAAGGCGGAGTTGTACGCCGCCATGTTGGGCGTGTACGCGGAGTCGATGTTCACCGTGAACGCCGACAGGATCTGCGGCTCGGCGAACAACTGGAGGGTGCCGATGATGGAGAAGACCGTGGTCAGCACCAGGGCGGGGCGGATCAGCGGCAGCTGGACGTGCCAGGCGGTCTGGAGCGGTCCGGCGCCGTCGATGCGCGCCGACTCGTACAGCTCGCTCGGGATCGTCTTGAGCTGCGCGATGAGGATCAGCATGTTGTAGCCGATGAACAGCCACGTGATGATGTTGGCGATGGACCACAGCACGCTGGTCGGGCCGAGCAGGTCCGGTTCCAGGCCCACCAGGGCGGCCACGTCCAGGATCGGGGACAGGCCGGGCACGTACAGGAAGCCCCACAGCAGCGAGGCCACCACGCCGGGGACGCCGTAGGGCATGAAGTACAGGGCGCGGAAGAACCCGGGCCACTTCGCCGACGCCGACTCCAGGAGCAGGGCCAGCACCAGCGCGAAGCCGAGCATGACCGGGACCTGGACGACGCCGAACAGCAGCACGCGGCCGATGGAGTCGACGAAGCTCTCCTGGCCCAGGGCCCGGGCGTAGTTGGCGAACCCGGCGAAGACGGTCTCCCGGCCCTCCTCGCCGAACAGGCCGTGCCGCCGGACCTGGATGAAGCTCTGGTAGACCGCGTACAGGATCGGCAGGAGGAAGCACAGCGTGAACAGGGCCAGGAAAGGCCCGACGAAGCCCCAGGGGACGAGGGCTCCGGTCCGGAAGCGGCGGCGGCGCGGCGCGGCGGGGACGGTGCGGGCGGCGGCACCGCCCGCGGCGTCCCCGGCGGACATGGTGCTCGTGGTGGCGGTCATGACGCGCTCCTCACCGACAGGCCCTTGTTGCGGATGTCGTTGACGGTGTTCTCCTGCGCGGTGGCCAGGGCGTCCACGAAGGAGGTGCCCTCGGCGACGGCGGAGCGGAACGCGTCTCCGATGTGGTTCTTGGTGCTGGAGAGGGTCGGCCCCCACTCCCAGTCGGTGGAGATGTACTCGGTGGCCTCGGCGATGACGCTCGTGTAGTTCTGGTCCGAGAAGTAGGGGTCGGGCCCCTGGTTGCGGACCGAGTTCTGGTTGAGCTCCTCCGAGGCCGCCCAGCCGATCCCGCACTCGGTGATCATGGCGTCCACCGCGCGCTGGTCGGTGCTGAGCCAGTTGGCGAACAGCACCGCCTCGTGGGGGTGGGGCGCCCCGGTGAGCACGGCCGAGGCCGAGCCGCCCCAGGTGCCCTCCCGCCGCTGCCCGCCGTCCCACCGGGGCATGTTCGCGACCCGCCAGCGGCCGGGGTTGTCGGGGTCGTTGCCCTTGATGATGGCGTCGCCCCAGCTGCCGACGGTCCAGGTGCCGATGGTGCCCTGCTGGAGGCCCTGGAACCAGCCGGTGGACCACACGGCGTGGGTGAGGTTGAGGACGCCCTCGCGGACCAGGCCCTCCCAGAACTCGGCCACCCGCACCGAGGCGTCGTCGACGAGGTTGACCGACCACTCGCCGCCCTCGGTGCTGAACCACCGGGCTCCGGCCTGCATGCACATGGCCGCGAGCCAGTCCGCGTCGCCGACGGGGAAGGACTCGATGAGGGAGCCGTCCCCGACGGCCGCCACGCGGCGGGCCGCCTCGGCGTACTCCTCCCAGGTGGCGGGGGCTCCGCCCACGCCCCACTCCTCGTACCTGTCGGCGCGGTAGAAGTAGGTCATCGGCCCCGAGTCCACGGGGATGCCGTAGTGGCCGCCGATGTAGGAGGCCTGAAGCCACTGCCACTCGTCGTAGCGGTCGGCGTACTCCAGCGCGCCGTAGCGGCCGAGGTCCTCCAGTCCGTTCTCCAGCAGGAACGAGGGGAGCTGGAAGAACTCCACCTGGGCCAGGTCGGGCTGGTTGCCCGCGACCAGGGAGTTGAACATCTTGGCGTAGCCGCCGTCGAGTCCGCCGGGGATGGTCACGGCCCTGACCTGGATGTCGGGGTGCTCGGCGTTCCAGATGTCGGCGACGGCCTGGAGGCCCGGCCACCACGTCCAGTACGTGAGCGTGACGTTCTCGTCGGGGGCCTTGGGGGGAACGAGGGGCCGGTCGTCCGCGGGGCCGACGGTGGCGGCGCATCCGCCGAGCGCGGCGACGGAGCCGAGTGCCGACGCCGTCACCCCCGCACGGAGCAGGCCGCGCCGGGACAGCCCGGCGGATGGGGGGATGGGTACTTTCATGCTGTTTCCTCGGGGAACCTGCCGGGTGGGGGGACTAGCACACCTCGAAGGAGAGGCGGTGTGCGATGGCGCGGCTGGAGGAGCCGACCGCGAGGCGGTAGACACCTGCCGGGGTGCGCCAGGAGTGCGCAGCGGGATCCCAGACCGCGAAGGCACGCGGTGGGATGTCGAGGTGGACGTCGGTCCGTGCGCCGGAGGCGACCCGCACGGAGGCGAACGCGGCCAGGGCGCGGACCGGGCGCGCGGGGCCCGCGTCGTCGGCGGGGGGCTCCACGTAGACCTGGACCACGTGGCGACCGGGGCGGGCGCCGGTGTTGGCGAGCGTGGCGGTGACGCGGACGGGGCCGGTGAGCAGTCCCCCGTCGCGCTCGGGGAGGGGCCCGGCGAGCAGGGCCCCGGGGATCTCCCAGTCGGTGTAGCCGAGCCCGAAGCCGAAGGGCCGATGGGGCTCGCGCCCGTCGCGGTCGTAGGCGCGGTAGCCGACGAACACGCCCTCGTCGTAGGCGAGGACGCCCTCGTGCGGTCTGGTGTCCATGACGGGGACGTCGGCGTGGTCGCGGGGCAGGGTCCAGGGCAGGCGGCCGGTGGGCTCGGACCGGCCGGTGAGGGTGTCGGCGAGGGCGTGGCCGTACTCGTGGCCGCCGAACCAGGACCACAGGACGGCGGGGACCTCGTCGAGCCAGGGCAGGAGCACGGGAGCGCCCGCGTTGACCACGACGGCGGTGCGCGGGTTGGCGGCGGCGACGCGGCGGACGAGTTCGTCCTGGCGTCCGGGCAGGGCGAGGGTGGGGCGGTCATAGCCCTCGGACTCGACCTCGTCGTTGGTGCCGACCACCACGATCGCGGCGTCGGCCTCCTCGGCGGCCCGCACGGCCTCGGCGATCTCCTCCTCGGCGGAGGGCCCGGGCGGCAGGTGGCGCAGCTGGGTGATGACGCCGCGGCCGAAGCCGCCGAAGTCGGCCACCTCCAGCCCGACCTCCACGCGGACCGTGCGGGGGCCGCCGTCCACCCGGACCTCGGTGCGCGGGCCGTCGGGGTGGCTGTGCCGGGACTCCAGGATCTCGGCGTCGGAGGCGGTCCGGCCGCCCTCGGACAGGACCTCGCCGTCGACGCGGACGGTGTGGCGGCCGACCACGCCGACCTCGACCAGGTGGACGCCGGGTTCGCCGAGGTGGAGCGCGGCGGTGACGACCGCCCTGACCGCGCGGGGGTCGTCGACGTCGGCGTGGACGGCGGTCCGGTCGAGCGCGCGGGTGCCGACGGGTGCGCCGGAGGCGTCGAACAGGTTCAGGCGCAGGCCGGTGACGAGGTCGCGGGAGGCCATCGGCAGGAGCCGCCGGGGGTCGCCGCCGCGCACGACAGTGAGCTCGACGCCGTCGGGCAGGGCCTCGCGGAGTCCCTCGGCGGGGCTGACCAGGTACTTGGCGTTGACGTGGGCGCTGCCGCCGCCCTGGGTGTAGGCCTCCACGGCGTTCGGGCCGATGAGCGCGACCCGGCGCACGCCGCGGGTGTCCAGGGGCAGCAGCCCGCCCTCGTTGCGGAGCAGGACGTGGCCGCGCGAGCCGATCTCGCGCAGGACGACGCGCTCGTCCTCGCCCTCGACGGCGGGCGCGGTGTCGCGGTCGAGCTTGCCGACCCGGGAGGCCAGGCGCAGCAGGCGCACGACCTTGTCGTCGACGGCCGACTCGGGGACCTCGCCGGAGCGGACGGCCGCCAGGAGGGCGCCGTCCTCGGCCCAGGGGCCGCTCGGGCCGGGCATGACCAGGTCGAGCCCGGCGTTGGCGGAGGGCGCGGTGCTGCGGGTGGCGGTCCAGTCGCTGACGACCACGCCGTCGAAGCCGAGCTCTTCCTTGAGCAGCCCGGTGAGCAGGCGGCGGTGGTCGGTCATGCTCTCGGACTCCACGCCGTCGTCCACGCCGTTGTAGGCGGCCATGACCGTCCAGGCACCGGCCTCCAGGGCGGCCTCGAAGGGCGGCAGGTAGACCTCGCGCAGGGTGCGCTCGTCGATGCGGGCGCGGTAGCTGGTGCGCTCCTGCTCGGTCTCGTTGCCGATGAAGTGCTTGGGGCAGGCGCCCACGCCCTCGCCCTGTACGGCGCGCACGAAGGCCGCGCCGAGTTCACCGGTGAGGACGGGGTCCTCGGAGAAGCACTCGAAGTGGCGTCCGCCCGCGGGCGAGCGGTGGAGGTTGAGGACGGGGGCGAGGACCACGTCGACGTCCTTGCGGCGGGCCTCGGCGGCGAAGAAGCGGCCGACGCGCTCCATCAGGCCGGTGTCCCAGGCGGCGGCGACGGCGGTGGGGCTGGGGGTGCTGGCCGAGTGCTCCAGCTGGGTGGCCTCGGTGCCGCGCACTCCGGCGGGGCCGTCGGAGACGGTGATCGGCAGCAGTCCGGCCTCGGGGCTCCCGTGCAGGACCCACCCGGTGCGGCCGGTCAGCAGGCGCACCTTGTCCTCCAGTGAGAGCCGGGTGACGCGGGCGTGAAGGTCTGAAGTCATGGGCCCCTGGTCCTGTGACGTGTGTCTCTTGAGCCGGAACCTTACTTACTTAACATTCATTAAGCAAGAGGGGCGGGGAAAGCTGGATACCGTGGACGACGGGTCCCCGACCCCCCGCATGGGCCCGGAGTACCCGACGGGTACAGGAAGTGGAGAGACCAGAATGAGCGAGACGACCCCGGCGCCGGACACCCGCGCCTCCTCCGGCGCCGAGGCGCCGACACCGCGGAGGCGGGTGAACCGGCGCGAGCAGATCCTGCGCACGGCAGCCGACGTGTTCGCCTCGCAGGGCTTCCACAACACCTCGCTGGCCGACATCGCGGCGACGCTCAGCATCACCCCGGCGGGGGTCCTGCACCACTTCGGCTCCAAGACCGACCTGCTCACCGCGGTCCTGGAGCTGCGCGACGACAACGACCCGGCGCCGGAGGGCAGCCGGATGCTGGACCACCTGGTGGCGACCGCCGAGCGCAACGCGGAGCGGCCGGGGACCACACAGCTGTACGCGGTGCTGTCGGCGGAGAGCGCCACCGACGAGCACCCGGCGCAGGAGTGGTTCCGGGACCGCTACACGGTGCTGCGCAGGGAGATCGGGGACGCCGTGCTGGACCGGCTGGGACCGGGGCACCGGGAGGCCGCGGACACGCCGGGGCCGAACGGGCACACCCCGGCGGAGGCCGCGGCGTCGGCGGTCATCGCCGTGATGGACGGGCTCCAGGTGCAGTGGCTCCTCGACCCGGGGGCCGTGGACATGGCCGCCGTCACCGAGCTGGTGATCGACTCCGTGGTGGCCCGGCTGTCCCGGCAGGACTGACCGGGGCGGTCCCGCGTCCGGCGGGGCACGGCGTCCGAAGACGGGCGCGGCGCCCGGGGACGGGCGGGGCCGCCCCGCCCCGGAGGGGGCGGGGAACGCCGAAGGGGCGCCGGAACCGTGTGGTTCCGGCGCCCCTTCGGCGTTGGGCGGGCGGTTACTGCTCGCCGTGGACGGAGCCGGGGGTGCCCGAGCCGTCGGTCACCTGCGGCTCGCCGGTCGCGCTGTCGGCCAGCCACTCGTCCCAGGACTTCTGCCAGAAGCCCCAGCCGTTGTCCCACTCGAACTCGCGGTCGGTGCCGGTGGTGTCCAGGACGTCGCCCATGAGGGTGTTCTCGAAGAACCACCGGGCGTCGTCCATGCGCAGGTTGGTGCAGCCGTTGGAGGTGTTGGCGCTGCCGATGTTGCCGTTGTAGGAGGCCTCGTGCACGAACTCGCCGCTGTTGGAGGTGCGGACGGCGTACTGGACGTCCACGTTGTAGGCGCCGGGGGAGTCCTCGGGGATGCCCACGGTGGAGGAGTCCATGGTGATCTGCTCGTAGCGCTCCATGAGCACGTGGGTGCCGCTGCTCGTGGTGTCGAAGCGGCGGTTGGCCTTGCCGTTGCTCACCTCGATGGTGCGCTCGTGCTCGCCGTCGACGGTGATCACCATCTCGTGGTCGGGCACGTGCATGGTCGCGATCAGCTCGCGGCCGATCTCGAAGTCGATGCGGTGGTTGCTCACCCCGTAGACGCCCTCGGAGGCCTCCACGCCCGCGAGGTGGAGGTCGACGCTGACGGCCTGGTAGGGCTCCCAGTACTCCTCGGGGCGGAAGACCGCGGTCGAGTCGTTGGTCCAGTTCCAGGCGCCCTGGATCTCCTGCTCGGAGACGACCTCCATGGAGTTCTCGACCTGCGCCTTGTTGGTCACCGGCAGGTCGAAGTTGATGACGATCGGCATGCCCACCCCGACGGTGTCTCCGGAGACGGGGTAGTTGGACGCCAGCTCCAGGCGCTGTCCGGCGACCGCCTCCAGGGTGGTGAACTCCTGGACGACCTCGGTCTCCTCACCGGCGTCGTTCTCGGCGGTCGCGGTGACCACGACCTCCGCACCGGGGCGCAGGTTCCAGTCGCTGACCCACTCGGTCGCCTCGCCGTTGAGGGTGCCGGTCATGGCGTAGAGGTCGGGGTCCTCCGCCTCTCCCCCGCCCTCGCCCTCCACCGCGGCCTCGGTGGTGACGACCTGCTCCACCTGGACGTCCGTGATGACACCGCTCTCGGCGGTGACCCGGATCGGGGAGTCGGGCGCGACCTCCTCGGCACCGCTCTCGGGGGTGATCACCAGTTCCGCGGGGTCGGCGCCGGCCGCCTCGGTACCGCCACTCTGGGTCTCGGCCTCACCTGACGTGCAGGCCGTGGCGGCCAGCGCCAGCGCCGCCAGTCCGATACCGAAACGACGTGCCACCGCCGGAGGTGTCTTGCCCGTCACGTCTGGTTACCTCCATGTCATGCCTGAAACGCCATCCACGCAAGTAAGACGCGCACCCACCGAAAAGGTTCTGAAATCTCATGCATCGGTATAGAGCGGTTATCTGGGGCGTGGAGCGTGGGGGAAGCCGGAACCGAAGACGATACACCCCGGGGGTACACCTCGATTCCCTACGGGTATGAGGTTACGGCCATCCATAACTCGCCTTGGACACCGGGGCGGCCCTCCACCTAGAATCTTGTCCGAACGCTCAGGTTTCTTCTCTGGAGGAACCTGGTCAAACGCCCAGTTCTCTGTCGGGAGGAACGTCGTGCCGTGGCTCTGGCTGGCCGGGGCGATCATCGCCGAGGTGATCGCCACCACCTCACTCAAGCTCTCCGAGGGCTTCAGCCGCCCGCTGCCCTCGGTCGTCGTCGTGGTCGGGTACGTCGGGGCCTTCCTCATGCTCAGCCAGTCCCTCACCCGGGGCATGAACCTCGGCGTGGCCTACGGCGTGTGGGCGGCCGTGGGCATCGCGCTGGTCGCGGTGATCGGCACCCTGCTCTTCGGCGAGTCGCTCACCTGGATCCAGGTCGGCGGGATCGCGCTGATCATCGCCGGGGTCATGGCCCTGGAGCTGGGCGGGCGGCACTGAACGGCCACGGCACGGCGGCCGTCGGCGAGGATATCGCCGACGGGCGCAGACGCAAGGGCGAGCGGCGCCGCCGACAGCTCCTGGACGCCACCATGCGCGTCATCGAACGCGACGGCGTGGCGGCGGTCAGCCAGCGGCGCGTGGCCGCCGAGGCCGGGGTGCCGCCCAGCACCGTCACCTACTACCACGCGACCGTCGACGACCTGCTCGTGGACACCCTCACCCGGGTCAACGACACCTACGTGGCCGCCCTGGCCGCCGTGCCCGACGACGCGGACGCGGCCCTGCGCGCCCTCGCCGGGATGATCGCGGTGGGCTCGGGCCCCGAGCGGGCCCACGTGATGGCCGAGTGCGAGCTGTTCCTGCTCGCCGCGCGCCGCCCTGCCCTGCGCCCGCAGATCGAACGCTGGAACCGGGCCGTGGACGCGTTCCTGGCGCCCTACCTTCCCCGCCCGGAGGACCGCGCGGGCGTGGGCGCCGCCGTCGACGGCCTCTTCGTGCGGGCCTGCGCCGACCCGGACCTGACGGTCGAGGACGTGTACCGCACGCTCAGCCGCCTGGTGTCGCGCGTGCCGCGTAGCGCGCGGGAGGGGTCCCCAGAACGGCGGTGAACTCCCTGGTCAGGTGGGACTGGTCGCTGAAGCCGAGTTCGGCGGCCAGGGTCCCCCAGTCGGGCACCGCGCCCTTCCGGGCCCGCTCGGCGGCCTCGTAGAGCCGGTACCTGCGGATGACCGTCTTGGGGCCGAGGCCGACGTGGTCGGCGAAGCGGCGCTGGAGCAGCCGCACGCCCATCCCCTCGCGCCGGGCGAGCCCCGACACGTTGACCACCGAGGGGTCGGCGGCCACCCGCTCCACGACGTCGCGGGTGTCCTCCGCCGGGTGGCGGTCCGCGGGGAGCAGCGCGGCCAGGGCTCGGTCGACCCCGGCCATGAGGGCGAGGGGATCGTGCGGCACCGCACCGCCGAGGGCCCCGTCCCCGTCGAGGGCCCTGTCCGCGTTGAGGGCCCCTTCCGCACCGTCGCGGGCCCCGTCCTTGTTGAGGGCTCCGTCGTCCCCGAGAACCCCGCCCGCGCCGAGGACGCCGAACACCTCCGACGCGGGGAGCCGGGCGTCCACGACCGTGTTCATGGGCCTGCCGAGGAACGGGCGGAACCCCGCGGGCCGGAACATCACCCCGAGCGCCCAGCCCCCGCCCTCCAGGCGGCGCTCGGTCACCTCGGTGGTGGGGCCGTGCACCGTCGCGGACCCGCCGGTGAACACCAGGTTCACGACGGGGTGGGCCAGGACCCGCTGGGTGTGGGGCTCGCGGCCGGTCAGGTTCCACGAGGCCAGCCAGTAGCGGTCCACGAAGCGGGCCAGCGGCTCCGAGGGCGCGTGTCGGTCCAGGCGGAACCGGGTCAGCCCGGCGGCCGGGTCGAGGATGCCGCGCGCGTCCCCCTCCACACCCACGGAGTACGGTCTCACGGCTCCAGGATAGTCCTCGCGTCCCCGAACACACGTACGCTTCGTCGCGTTTGTTCAAGACGGGACCCGGTCGCGATGGGCAGGATGGCGGACACCGAGAGAGATCCGAGGGGAACACCGATCATGAGCGACATCTCCGAGCGCTACGCCCGCCTGTCCGAGGACTTCGCCGGGACGGTGGCGGCCGTCCCCGCCGACCGCTGGTCGGCCGCGTCCCCCTGCGAGGGGTGGGACGCCCGCGACGTGGTCCGCCACGTGGTGGAGGTCCAGGGCATGTTCCTCGGGCTGGTCGGCCGCGAACTGGGCGACATCCCCTCCGTGGACGAGGACCCCCTCGCCGCCTGGGACGCCGCCCGCGCGGTGGTCCAGGGCGACCTGGACGACCCCGAGCGCGCGAACACCGGGTTCGACGGCTTCTTCGGCCGCAGCACCTTCGCCGAGGCGGCGGACCGGTTCCTCAGCTTCGACCTCGTGGTGCACCGCTGGGACCTGGCCCGGGCCACCGGCCAGGACGAGCGCCTGGACCCCGACGACGTCCGGTGGGCGCACGAGGCCACCGCTCCCTTCGGGGAGCACCTGCGCGGGAACAACGTCTGCGGACCCGAGCTCACCCCGCCCGAGGGCGCCGACGCCCAGACCAGGTTCCTGGCCTTCGTCGGCCGCCGCGCCTGGTAGCGGTCCCGGACGCCTTCGCCCCGGGAAGCCGGTGTGAATCCCCCGGGGCGGCGGCACGGCCGGGCCGCCTCGAACGCCTTCCCGGGACACATGCCCGAACCGGGTGACCGCGGACTCCGAGGTGTCCGCGAAGCCCTCCGGGACCAGCGCTCCCCCGAGCTCCCCATGTACCGTCCCCTCCTCTTGGGGGGACCAGCGCGCCGCTTCCCCTCTTATCCCCTCCCCCGGACGCCGTCGCGGGAGACGCCCACCAGCAGCCGCAGGATCAGCAGCCCGGCCACCGCCAGCAGCAGCCAGGCGACGGCGTTGAGCGCCTGCGCCCGCGCGGACATCTGCGCCCAGTCCACCTGAGGGCCGTCGGTGACGTTGAACAGGCCCACCGACATCAGTCCGGTGGCCACCGCCAGCACGGTGAGGACGGCGCGGTGCGCGATCGTCTGGACCAGGTGGCGGTCCTCCGGGTGCGCGAACGGCCGCACCCTGACGGTGAACCGGCCCTTGTGCAGCTGGTCGGTGATCCGGTCCAGTCTGCGCGGCAGGCGGCGCAGCGTGGGCAGCATCGCCGCCAGCTCGCCCATCGCGAGGTCGTGCAGGCTGCCTCCGCTCAGCTGCTCCGACGCGCGCGCCTCGGCGAAACGCCGGGCCTCGGTGACCGTGTCGAACCCCGGCGACAGGTGCACCAGCGTGCCCTCCAGGGTGGCCAGCGCACGGAAGACCGCGGCCAGCTCGCCCGGCAGCGACAGACCGAACCGGGTGACGATGAGCAGCAGCTCGGTGAACATCCGCACGCTGGCGGTCATCCCCCGGTGCAGGTAGCGCGCCATGAACTGGCCCAGGGCGCGCCGCAGCCGCTCCTCGTCCACCTCCGAGGAATCGGTGACCACGTCCAGCAGCGTGTCGGTGAGCAGCACCGCGTCCGACCGGTCCAGGGCCAGCAGCATCATCTGGAGCGACTCGCGGGTCCGCCCGTCCAGGCGGCCCACCGAGCCGTAGTCGAGCAGCCCCACCCCGCCGTCGTCGAGCAGCAGGATGTTGCCCGGATGGGGGTCGGCGTGGAAGATCCCGTGGAGCATCACCTGTTCGAGTAGGCAGGCCAGCAGGGTCGAGGCGAGCCCGTGCCCGTCGGCCCCGGACAGGTCCGCCGTGCCGATGGGCGCGCCGCGCAGCCGCTCCATGACCAGCACGCGTCTGGAGGTGTAGGACTCGTACACCCCGGGGACGCGCACCGGGGACCCGTGCGCGGCCTCGGAGACGGCGGCGATGTTGGCCGCCTCCACCTCGAAGTCCAGCTCCTCCCGGAGCGCCTCGGCGAACCCGTCGGCCAGGTCGACCACGCCGATCGCCGGGCCCCACCGGGTGGTGGCCTCGAAGCGCAGCGCCAGTCGGCGGATGATGTCGAGGTCGCGGTGCACGACCGGGCCGATACCGGGTCTTTGCACCTTGACCACCGCCTCCTCCCCGCCGTGCAGCCGTGCGGTGTGCGCCTGGGCGATCGAGGCGGCCGCGAGGGGCTCTTCGGAGAAGTCCTCGAACACCTCGTCCAGGGGACGGCCCAGCTCGCTCTCCACGGTCGCGCGGATCCGGTCCGCGGGCACCGGGGCCGCCTCGCTGTGCAGCCTCCCCAGCTCCGTCACGAATGCCGGGGGCAGCAGGTCGCGCCGGGTGGCCAGCACCTGGCCGAGCTTGACGAAGACCACCCCCGCCTCCTCCATGGAGCGGGCCAGGGACCGGGCCAGGCGGTGCTGGCCGGAGGCGTCCGCGCCGCCCTCCCTGCGGCCGGTGACGTAGCCCCACAGCCCGTGTCTGGCCAGGATCCACGTGATCTGCCGGTAGCGGCGCATGCGCCCCGACCAGTCCAGGACCGCGCGGACCATGCGGACCGGGCGCAGCCGGGTGCCCCGGGGAAGGACGAGTTCCAGTGCGACGAAGACCAGCATGGCGGCGGCAGCCGAGAGCAGCAGCACGACTTGGCCGAACCCCGCGGGCGGCGCCGACTCCCCCGGCACGACCTCCGCGAGCCGCCGGAGGGAGCCGTAGTACAGCAGCGCCGCGGCGACGCCGCCCAGCACCATGCCGAGGGAGCCCGCGAGCACCAGCCGCGGTGCGCTGAAGGGGACGCCCATCATCCGGCTGGCCAGCACGCCCAGGCCGATCAACAGGCCGACGAACACGAGCAGGGACAGGACCTGGCCGATCCCCTCGCTGATGTAGGACACGATCGGAACGCTCTCTTTCCGGGGGCTCCGCGCGGGCGGAGGAGGCGATCAGGGGGGCGACGCGGATCGTGTGGCGCGAGGAGGCGGCGTCGTCCTCTCCAAAGATGCCATCTTCGGAGCCGGAGCGGCGGGGTCCGTCCACACCTGTGGAAAACCCGGAGGGCCACGGGGAGGCTCCCCGTGGCCCTCCGGACCGGTTCCCCACGCCTCACGCGCGGAGGCCCTTGATCGCGGCCACGCCACCCGCGCGTCCTTGCGTCTCACGCGCGGAGGCCCTTGGCCGCGACCACACCGCACGCGCTTCCCGCGCCTCAGGCGCGGGCGGCGCGCGGACCGGCCGGCGCGCGGACCGGGCGGCGCACCCGCCGCCCGGTCCGGCCGTCAGCGGATCAGCGGGTCAGCAGGTCAGCTCCCAGGAGCACTCCAGCTCACCGCTGGGCTGGGTCGGCGCGCTCTGCGACCGGACGCTCACGGGCGTCTGGTGGCCCAGGTACTCGGCCAGCCGGACGGCGATCGCGTCCTGCACCGGCGTGGGGGCCGGGCCGCTGTAGCCGTTGTTGACGACGCTGAACACCAGCCCGTCGCCGCCGTCCTGTCCGGCCACGTACCCGGACAGCGCGCTGATGCCCGTCATGGTGCCGGTCTTGGCGGAGACGACGCCCGCGGCGGCGGTGCCGCCCATGCGGAACCTCAGGGTTCCTCCGGTGAACGGGTCGCTCTCGCCCGCCACCGGCAGCGAGTCCGCCCAGATCCCGTGCCAGGACGCGTCGCGCGTGCTCACGAGCAGGTCCACGACCGTGTCGGAGGTGACCAGGTTGCCCCGGGACAGGCCCGAGCCGTCGTTGAGGACCAGGTCGGAGGTGTCCACCCCCAGCCCGGACAGGGACTGCTCGACACCGGCGAGCCCGGCGTCCCAGCTCCCCTCGCCCGCGACCTCCTGGCCGATGCTCTTGACGAGCATCTCGGCGTGGCCGTTGTTGCTGAACTTCATGAAGGGGACCATGATCTCCGCCAGCTCGGGAGACTCGTGGTCGGCCACCAGCCGGGCGCCGTGGCGTCCCCGCTCGGGCGCCTCGCCGAACTCCACGCCGCCCTCGACGGTGACGCCGTGCCGCTCCAGCGCCTGAGCGAAGAGGTGCCCGGCCAGGCCCGCGGGCTCGTCCACCGTGCGCAGGGCGGTCACGGGGGCGGCGTCCGCCGGGATCGTGCCGGTCACCGTGATGGTGTTGGTCCCCACGGGGCGGTCGACCACCACGCTGCTGGTGCCGCCGGGGGGGCCGGTCACGGCCTGGTTGTCGAGTTCGACGTAGCCCTCGGCGGCGCCCAGGTCCACGGCGGCGGGCGCGCCCGCCGCGCCGGGGGCGACCACGACCTCGGTCACGCCGGTGTCGTGGCGCTCCCCGTGGGCGACGGTGAGGGCCGAGATCTGCGCGGAGTAGGCGTAGGGCTCGTCCTCGGGCCACCAGTCGTCCACGAGGCGCTCGGAGTCGAACCAGGTGTCGTCGGCGAGGACGTCGCCCCGCACGGTCCTGACCCCGGAGGCGGCCACGTCGGCGGCCAGCGCGTCCAGGTCCTGCTCGGACAGGGTGGGGTCGCCGCCGCCCACCAGGTACAGGTCCTCCACGGAGCGCCGGTGCCTGCGGCCCTCGGCCACGACCTCGGTGGAGAAGGTGTGGTCGGCGCCCAGGACGTCCAGGGCGGCCGCCGCGGTGAACAGCTTCATGTTGGACGCGGGCACCAGCTGCTCCCCGCTGTCGCGCGAGTACAACACCGCACCGGTGTCGGGGTCGGTGACGGTCACCCCGGACACCCCTCCCTCCAGGGACGGGTCCGCCAGGAGGGCGTCGATGTCCGCGCGCAGGTCGGTCAGGCGCTCCTCGGCGGCCACCGTGTCGGCGTGGGCCGGGAGCGCGCCCAGCGGCGCCGCGACGAGCACGGGGACGGCCGCGAGGGCCGCGGTCCAGGCGGCGCGTCGCCGGGACGGGGCACGGCGACTCCCGACCGGGGGTTCACTGGGGGCGGTGGGGGTTCTCAACAGTGTGTCTCCTAGCGGTCACGGACACCAAGGGGCACCGCACCCTAACCCGCTGCGGATCCCCGGCACCAGCACCCCGGGCGCGGGTCGAACACGTGAGGGGCGCGCGGCGCAGCACTAGGCCCAGGTGACACATGTGCGCCTACATCCGCTAAAGGAAAAATTGTCCGGTTCCGGTCTTCCGTGCGGGGGCGGAGAGGGGGCGCGGCGTCCGGAAGCCGGTACCCGAGGCACTCCCCCCGCGCTCTCCCGCGCCCCGCCCCGGTGCGGCGGTGTACGTCCGGCCCCGGAGCGATTCCGGAGGACCGTGCCTTCCGCTGCGGGCGGCGCGCACAGCGAACGGGCCGGTACCGGGGGCACTCCCCCGATACCGGCCCGTCACGACCGCCGCGCCCGGATCACCCGGACGGCGCCCCGGTCAGAACAGGTTCCTCGCCCGGGAGTAGTGGCAGGCGTCCAGGTGGCCCGTCCCCCGGTCCATCAGGTCCGGGGGCTCCTCCACGCACTTGGTGCGCTGGCTCTCCGACAGCTCGTTCGCGAACTTCGGGCACCGGGTCCGGAACCGGCAGCCCGACGGCGGGTCGGCCGGGCTGGGCACGTCGCCGGTGACGACGATCCGCTCCCGGGTCCGCTCCTTGACCGGGTCCGGCAGGGGGATCGCCGAGATCAGCGCCTGCGTGTACGGATGCGAGGGAGCCCCGAACAGCTCCTCCGTCGTCCCCGTCTCCACGATCTTGCCGAGGTACATCACGGCCACCCGGTCGGCGATGTGCTTGACCACCGACAGGTCGTGCGAGACGAACAGGTACGACAGGCCCAGGTCGTCCTGGAGGTCCTCCAGCAGGTTGATCACGCCCGCCTGGATGGACACGTCCAGCGCCGAGACCGGCTCGTCCAGGATGAGCACCTTGGGGTTGAGCGCCAGCGCGCGGGCGATGCCGATGCGCTGGCGCTGGCCGCCCGAGAACTCGTGCGGGTAGCGCGAGCCGTGCTCGGCGTTGAGCCCCACCAGGTCCAGGAGCTCCTTGACCCGCTGCTTGGCGGTGCCGTTGCCCTGGCCGTGGATCCGCAGCGGCTCGGCGATGATGTCCGAGACCGTCATGCGCGGGTCCAGGGAGGCGAACGGGTCCTGGAAGACGAGCTGGAGGTCGCGGCGCAGCGGCCGCATCTGCCGCGGGGACAGCGTGTGCAGCGGCTGCCCCATGTAACTGACCTCGCCCGAGGTCTGCTTGATCAGCTGGAGCATGAGGCGGGCGGTGGTGGACTTGCCGCACCCGGACTCGCCGACCAGGGCGAGGGTCTCGTGCTCGTGCAGCTCCAGGGAGATCCCGGAGACCGCCTGCACCTCGCCGACCCTGCGCCGCAGGAGGCCCTTGGACCGGATGGGGAAGTTCTTGACCAGGTCCGTGACGGTCAGGATGGCCTCGCGGCGCTCCCCGTCCGCGGGGGCGGCGGTCTCCGCGCCGATCTCGGCGCGCGCCTCCTGGGCCTGCTCCTCGGCCTCCTCCACCTTCGTGACGGTGTCGGCCTCCACCGCCGTACCCCGGAACAGGTCGGTGGGGACGGCGCCCTCCAGCTCCTCGCTGAAGTGGCAGGCCGCCGTGTGCGCGGAGGTGTCCGTCACCGGCACGCGCACCCGCTCCCCGTCCCCGCCGACCGCGAGCAGGCGGGGCTCCTGTTCGCGGCACAGGTCCCGGGCCATCGGGCAGCGCGGCGAGAACGCGCACCCGGTGGGCAGGGAGAGCAGGGAGGGCGGGGTGCCCACGATGGGGGTGAGCCGCTCGTGGCGGTCCTCGTCCAGGCGGGGCAGCGACCCCAGCAGGCCGAGGGCGTAGGGCATCCGCGGGCGGTAGAAGACCTCCTCCACGGGGCCCATCTCCACGAGGCGGCCGCCGTACATCACGCCGATCCTGTCGACGTGCCCGGCCACCACGCCGAGGTCGTGGGTGATCAGCACCAGGGCGGCGCCGGTCTCCTTGCGGGCCGACTCCAGCGCCTCCAGGACCTGGGCCTGGACGGTCACGTCCAGGGCCGTGGTCGGCTCGTCGGCGATGATGACGTCCGGCTCGTTGGCCATCGCGATGGCGATCACCACGCGCTGGCGCATGCCGCCCGACAGCTCGTGCGGGTACTGCTTGATCCGCTGCTCCGGGCTGGGGATCCCCACCAGCTCCAGCAGCTCCAGCGCCCGGGCCATCGCCGCCTTCTTGCCCACCTTGCGGTGGGCCAGGACGGCCTCGGCGATCTGGTAGCCGACGGTGTAGACGGGGTTCAGCGAGGTCAGCGGGTCCTGGAAGATCATCGCGATCTTGTTGCCGCGGACCTTGCTGATCTGCGCGTCCTTGAGGCCGATGACCTCCTGGCCCAGCACCTTGGCCGAGCCCTCCACGCGGGCGTTCTTGGGCAGCAGCCCCATGATCGCCATCGAGGTCACGGACTTGCCCGATCCGGACTCGCCCACGATCCCCAGCGCCTCGCCCCGGCGCAGGACGTAGGACACCTCGCGCACGGCGGGCAGCGGCCCGTCGTCGGAGGGGAAGGTGACGCTGAGGTCGCTGACCTCCAGGACCACGTCGCCGGTCCCCGCCGGGGCGGTCCCCTCGTTGCTCATCTGGTCAGTCGTGGTCATCGCCGCACCATGGTCTGTCGTGGGTCGAGGGCGTCGCGCAGCCCGTCGCCGATGAAGTTGATCGTCAGGCAGATCACCAGCAGCAGCAGGCCCGGCGGATAGAAGAGCCAGGGCCTGGTGGAGACGGCCGTACGCGCGTCACTGATCATCTGGCCGAGCGAGATGTCGGGGGGCTGGATGCCGAACTGGAGGAAGGACATGCCCGCCTCCAACAGGATCGCCACCGCGATCAGCAGGGTGGCCGCCACGATGATCGGCCCGGCCGCGTTGGGCAGCAGGTGGCGGACGATGATCCACCCGGGCGAGGCCCCAGCGGCCTTGGCCGCCTCCACGAACTCCTGCTCGCGCAGGGACAGGACCACGCTGCGCACCACGCGGGCGATCTGCGCCCACGAGAAGAAGCCGATGATGAGGGCCACCGCGTACCAGGTGGTCCCGGCACGGGCGTTGCCCGCGATCGCGGCGACCATCACCAGCAGCGGCACGATCATGAACACGTCGGCGACGCGCATCATGAGCGCGTCGATCCGGCCGCCGTAGTAACCGGCCGTGGCGCCCCACAGGGAGCCGATGACGGTGCCCATGATCGACACCGTGAACGCCACCTTGAGCGTCTGCTGGGCGCCGCGCATGAGCTGGCCCAGGACGTCGTGCCCGGCGGTGGTGGTGCCCAGCGGGTGGTCCGCGTTGGGCGGCACGCTCGGCGGGATCTCCAGGTTGACGGTGTGGTCCCACCGCCAGAAGAGCGGGCCCACGAAGGCGGCCAGCACGACGACCACCAGGACGACCAGGCTGATCATGGCGGCCCGGTGCCGCAGGAACCGGGACAGGATCATCTGGAACTGGGTGCGTTCGGCACCTCCGACGCTCTCGGCGTCGGCGCTCCGCGGCGCCTTGGGCGCCCTCTTCTCACTCATAGCGAATCCTCGGGTCGAGCACGCCGTACAGGAGGTCGGCGATGAGGTTGGCCACGATGACCATGACACCGCTGAGCAGCAGCCACGCCATCAGCGCGTACGAGTCGTTCTTCTCGACCGCGGTGATGAAGAACTCGCCGAGGCCGCGCCACTGGAAGACGCGTTCGGTCAGGACCGCGCCGTCGATGATCCCGGCGATGCCGACGGCGACCACCGTGGTCAGCGGGATGAGGGCCGTGCGCAGCGCGTGGCGCCGGATGACGACGCGGTTGGGCAGGCCCTTGGCCCGGGCCAGGCGGACGTAGTCGCTGTTGAGCACCTCGAGCATGGAGGTCCGCTGGTACCGGCTCCACGAGGCGAAGCTGGTCAGCATCAGCACGATCGTGGGCAGGGTCATGTAGGCGAAGGCGTTGGTGATGCGCCCCCACAGGTCCTCTCCCTGTGCCTGGTAGACGCCGTCGCCGATCGTGGCGAGGACCTGCGACCCCACCAGGTCGTTGAAGCTGACCCCGGCCTGCTGCATGATGCCCGCGAACCAGAAGACGGGCATCGACAGGGCCAGGAAGCCGACGAACGTGAGCGTGTAGTCGAGCTTGGAGTACTGGCGCATGGCGCTGACGACGCCGGCCAGGATGGCCAGGCCCAGTGCGAAGACCATGGACGCGGCCACCAGGCGCAGGGTGGTGCCCAGCCGCTCGGCGATGTTGGCGCCGATGTCGTAGCTGTTGCTCTGCGTGGAGGGGCCGAACTCGCCCTGGAGGAGTCCGATGTCCCCGTTGCCGCCGATGCCGGTGACCCAGAGCCAGTAGCGCTCGGGCATGGACCGGTCGAGGTAGAGCCGCTCCTCCTGGAGCTGGATGACCGAGGGGTCCGGGGGCGGCTGCTGCATCCTGAGCTCGGTCAGGGGATCCCCGGAGACGTCGATCAGGACGAAGGTGAGCACGGACGCGAGGATCAGGATGGGTATCGCGCCCAGGACGCGCCGCACCGTGTAAACGAGCATGAGTGTGATCCTTCAGGGGTGGACGAGGACCAGCCCGGACCCGGGAGGATGCCCCGGGCCCGGGCCTCGGGCCTTGTGCCGCGAACTACTCGGCGATGTCCCACTCGCCGATGTTGTAGGTGGCGCGGAAACTGGACTGGAGGTTGTCCTCGACGTTGACGAGCCTGTCGTTCACGAAGAAGTAGTTGGGCTCGGCCACGATCGGCAGGACGTAGGCCTCCGGGACCACCGCGGCCACGGCGGCGTTGGCGTGCTCGGCCGCCTCGTCCAGGCTCGGGGCCGTGCCCGCGGCCTCGGCGTGCTCGTCCACCTCGTCGTTGGAGAAGCCGCCGAAGTTGCTGGCGCTCTCGGAGTGCCAGAACTGCTCGGCGTTGGAGGCGAAGTACGGGCTGCCGCTCCAGCCGAACTGGACGATGTCGTAGTCCTGCTCGGCCAGCATCGTGCCCAGGTCGTCGGTCATCTCGATGGTGGTCTCGATGCCGATCTCGGCGAGCTGGGCCTGGATCAGCTGCACGGAGTTGTTGCGGATGACGGTGTCGGTGCTGCGCAGGCGCAGCGGGCCGACCTGTTCGCCGTCCAGCATGAGGGTGTCCCCGTCGAGCTCGTAGCCCGCGTCCTCCAGGATCGTGGTGGCGGCCTCGACGTCGCCGCTGCCCTGCCCGGTCTCGGAGATGTGGTCCTCGAAGTACTCACTCGTGCTGCCGAAGATGTGGTTGTTCTTCAGCTCGTACTCGGGGTAGCCGGCCTCGAAGTTGCGGCTGGCGATCTCGTCGCGGTTGATCGCGGTGAAGACGGCCCTGCGGAGCTCGACGTCGGAGAGCCACTCGTTCTCGACGTTCATGTCGATGTGCTCCCAGATGTTGCCTTCCCCGACGCTGAGGGTCACCCCCTCCATGTCCCGCAGCTGGGTGATGATGTCCTCGCTGTACTGCGCGGGGTTGGCTCCGTCGATCTCGCCGTTCTGGAACGCCGGGATGAAGGTGCCCTCGTCGGTGTTGTACGGCATGATGATGCGGTCCAGCGCGGGCGCCTCGCCCCACCACTCCGGGTTGGGCTCCTTGACGACCTGGTTCTGGAGGTCGCCGTCCACGATCTGGTACGGGCCGCCGGACCACTCGGGGCGCGTCTCGTGCAGCCAGGCGTAGTACTCGCCGAGCTGCGCGGGGTCGTTGACGTCCCAGCCGTTCTCCTCGGCCAGGTGCGCCGGGTAGAAGCCGCCGCCCGCGCTGTCGGAGTCGAACAGGCCCATCCACTCGGGGTTGGCCAGCCCCTCCTTGAGGGTGACGGTGAGGGTCTTGCCGTCGGCCTCCATGCTCTCGATCATGTCGGCGCTCGTGGTGCCGCGGGAGTCACAGGTGTCGCAGTAACCCTCGTCCGGGGAGGCGGTCATCATCGCGGTGACGCGCAGGTCCTCGGCGGTCATGGGCGTGCCGTCGCTCCACACCGCGTCCTCGTGGAGGGTGAAGCTGAACTGGAAGGGACCCTCGTCGGGGTTGTCGTTGATGAGGGTGGGTTCCTCGGCGAGGACGTCCAAGTTGTACTCGTAGGTGCCGTCAGGCTGCCAGATACCCGTGTGGGGGACCACACCGGAGAGCGTCTGGATGGTGTAGACGCTGCCGCCGGCGGCACTGATGCTGGCCCAGGCAGCGGGAAGGCTGTTGATCACCCATGTGACCTCCTTCTCCTGCTCACCTTCGCCACCACCGCCGCCGCCGCAGGCGGTCAGCACCATCAAAGCGGAGGTGCCCGCCGCGGCGAGCGCGAGCGTCTTCCTTCGTTTGTGCATCAGTTACACCCTTGATCACTAATACGAGCCGAACCTCGGGGTTGTGTGGTTCGCACACGCCCCGCAGAACTAGGCGATTAGTCGATCAGAAGACCATTGAGCGAAATGTCTGTATAGCCCTACTGCCGGATTCGTGACCCATCCGCAACCGGTTCGCGCCCATCGCCCCGAGCCGCGGACACATAGTTCCAACCTCGGGGCGACACGAATGTCACCGCAGGTCAGAGCCCGATCCTAGGGCACCGACCCACTCCCCGGATTCGGACAAGCCAGAAATACATTGCGGGCCAGTTACGTCAGTCAACAACGGTTAAGGTAAAGTAAACGTCGTTTAACTACCCGAAGGTCCCGAATGACTACACAGAGAAAAACGGACAAAAGTCCCCAAAGCACACATATAATCCCGAACGTTCGCACCGATCCCCCGACCGCCTCCGTGTCGACTCCTCGCGGAAACAGAATGCGTCAAACGTAGGATGACGTGATGTTAAGAGGACATGAGAGCTGGAAGCCCCCGTACAAGGGCAGACCACGTCAGGCAGGTACGGAAATCCACAGCTGAGGTTGTCCGAAACCACCGTCCACGCACCGCCGGAGCCGATAGGGTTTCGAACGGCGATCGCCGTCATCCCACCCGCGGTGCCCAGCGAGAGAGGCCTCTGCCGTGTCCGAAACAGTTCGCCTGGTCTGCCCTGTAGGCCGCAAGCACGTGGAGCTGTGGGGCGGCTACGGTCTGGTGGCTCTCGGCGCCCTGGCGATCGCGGTCGACGTCTCGCACTGGGCCAACATCACCCTCGGCGTCCTCCTGGCCCTCATGGGCGCCGCCCTGGCCGCGCACGGCCACATGATCAAGGCGCCCGTCCTGGAGGTCTCCGACGGCGAGTTCCGGTACCAGCGGGGCCGTTACATCGTGCGCGTGCCCTTCCACGACATCGGCTCCTACTACGTGCTGCCGGGCCGCATCCGGTCCCTGGGGCTGTACGACAACGCCGGGCGCCCCAAGCGCTTCCCCTCGCTCCAGAGCCGCCGCACCTCGCGCGCCTACCTGCCGCTGACCGGGATGACCAGCCCGGCCCGGGTCGAGTCGTTCATGGCGGTGGCGGGCATCCCGCCGCGCGGGCGCTCGCTGACCTCCTGAGCGCCGCGCCCCCTCCCGGGCCCGCGGCCGCCCCTCCGGGGTCCGCGGACGGGCTTCCAGGACGCGCGCGCCGTCCCCGCCGGGGACACGGCTCCCCGTTCTGGGACCGCGGCTCCCCCGCCGCCGGGGACAGCGCCGCCCGCTCCGACCTGCCGCGACATATCCCGACACATCGGGCAATTACCCACCACGCCCCGCACGGACATACCGCCGCAAGGCCGTGTCCTCTACTCTCGATGGGGTGAAGCAGTCCAGAATCACCGCCATCCTGACCGTAGCGGGGATGCTCGCGGCCATGTGGGTCTTCGAGATCCTCGACAGCTTCGTGCTCCTCGGACGGCTCGACCAGCAGTACGGTCTGCGCGCCTGGGACCTCCAGGGGCCCTGGACCGTGTTCACCGCGCCGTTCATGCACGGGAACCTGGAACACCTCATCGGCAACTCGCTGCCGTTCCTCGTACTGGGCGCGCTCGTCGCGTTCAGCGGCCTGGGGCGGTTCCTGCTCACCACGCTGATCATCATCCTGGTCAGCGGTGTGGGCGTGTGGCTGTTCAGCTCACCGTTCTCCCTCACCGTGGGCGCCAGCGGCCTGGTCTTCGGCTACTTCGGCTACACGGTCCTGCGCGGGATCGTCGAGCGCAAGACCATCGACATCGTCATCATGATCTGCGTGATCCTCTTCTACGGGACGATGATCTGGGGGGTCCTGCCCCAGTACCCCGGCGTCTCGTGGCAGGCGCACCTCTTCGGCTTCGTCGGCGGCATGCTCGCGGCCTACCTGCTGCCCAGGCGGGAGCGCCGCAGGCAGCTCGACCAGGGCTACGGAGGCGCCCAGGGCGGCTACTACGCCCCCTGACGGCGCGTCCGGGGGCCGTGCGCGGCCCAGGGAGCGCGGACGAGCGAGAACGGGCCGCCCCGGGTGGGGCGGCCCGTTCTCGTGTGTGCGCGGTCCCGGAGGGCTGTCCGGGGCCGGTGCGCGTGCGGGGACGCGGCCCCGCACGGGGCTAGAACTCCAGGCCCTCGGCGTCCTCGCCCAGGGTGCGCTCCAGGAACTCGGGGTTGTCCGCGAGCCAGACGCGGGCGCCCGCCTCCGGGTCGTCCTCGTGCTCCTGGAGGGTCAGGACCTCCAGGTTGGCCAGCTCCTCATCGCTGAGCTGGAAGTCCGCCAGCCAGCCGGTGAGCTCGGGGTACTCCTCGGCGAAGCCCTCGCGGCCGACGGCGTGGACGGTCTCCGCGTCGCCCATCAGACCCTCGGGGTCCTCCAGGTCCTTCAGGTCGTACTGGGCGTAGGCCGGGTGGGGACGCCACAGGGTCACCACGATGGGCTCCTCCTCGGTGATCGCCGAGTCCAGCTCGGCGAGCATCGCGGCGGTGGAGGAGGTGACCAGCTCGAAGTCCTCGTCCAGGCCGTAGCCCGGCATGGCCTCCTCCTGGGTGACGCGGGTCAGCCCGGCGCCCGGGTCGATGCCCACGATGCGGCCGTTCAGGTCCTCGACGTGGTCGGCCAGATCGGGGATGCTGTTCACGTCCTCCATGTAGGAGGGCACGGTGATGGTCAGCTTGGCGTTGTCGTACCAGGCGCCGAGGTCCTCCAGCTGGTCCCCGTACTCCTCCCAGTAGTCGGCGTGCGTCACTGGCAGCCAGGTGTCGAGGAACAGGTCGACGTCGCCGTTGGCCGCGCCCTGGTACATCGGGGCGACGTCCACGTCGGTGATCGTGACGTCGTAGCCCTTCTCCTCCAGGATGGCCTGCCACATGTGCGTGACGGCGATGCCCTCCTCCCAGGCGATCAGCGCGATGTTGATCTCCTTGGCGTCCTCGCCGCCACCGTCCTCCGGGCCGGTCAGGCTCTCACCACCACCGCCGCCGCAGGCGGTCAGGAGGAGCGCGGCGCTCATGCCGGCGGCGGAGAGGGCCGTCATGCGCTTACGGCTGTACATCGTGGGGTTCCTTCCCTCGGGGAATTCGGTGTGCGGGGCTGGGTGGGGTGGGGTGGGCACGCCGCTCAGGCGGCCGATGCGGTCGCGCGCGGGCTGTTGCGGGTGACGGCCGCGGTCAGGCGGTCGAGGAAGATCGCCAGGATGACCACGGCGATACCGGCCTCGAAGCCGAGGGCGCCGTCGTTGCGGGTGATGCCCTGGTAGACCTCGCTGCCCAGGCCACCGGCGCCGACCATGCCCGCGATGACGACCATCGACAGGCCGAGCATGATGACCTGGTTGACACCGGCCATGATGGTGGGCAGGGCCAGCGGCAGCTGGATGCCGGTGAGGACCTTGTGCCGGGGGGCGCCGAAGGACTCGCCGGCCTCCACCAGCTCCTTGTCGATCTGGCGGATGCCCAGCTCGGTCAGGCGGACGCCGGGCGGCATCGCGAACACGATGGTGGCGACCACGCCGGGCACGGCGCCGATGGAGAAGAAGAAGATCGCCGGGATCAGGTACACGAACGCGGGCAGCGTCTGCATCAGGTCCAGGACCGGCTTGACGATCTTGCTGACCAGGTCGTTGTAGGCGGCCACGACGCCGATCGGGATCGCGATGACCACGGCGATGGCGCTGGCCACGAGGACGAGGCCGAGCGTGTCCATGGCGTTGGTCCACTGGCCGACCGACGCCACCAGGGTGAGGGCGACCAGGCCGAACAGGCCCATGCGCCACCCGGCCACCGAGAGAGCCAGAAGGCTCAGCAGCAGGATCATCAGCAGCGCCCCGGGCCGGATCACCAGCATCGGGAGCACGAGCCAGCCGAGCAGGACCAGCACGAGCCAGCCGCCCGCGACGACGCCGGTGCGCACGCGGGTGCCCCGGTCGAGCACACCGAGGACGGTGACGGCGACCAGGAAGACCAGCGAGATGCAGAAGTAGGCGTCCACGTACTGCTGGTCGAACAGGTTCATCGCCCACAGGAAGAGCTGCGGCGGCAGGCTGTTGACGACGGTGTTGCCGAACCCGAACTGCGCGTGCAGGACGTAGAGCAGCGAGACCGCGGCGACGATCACCGCCAGCGGCAGCCGTCGGCGGCGCAGCAGCGGGACGGCGATGATCACGGCGGCGACGAAGGCGAGCTGTCCGGCCGCCGGTTCGGTGAAGAAGCCGGACAGGGCGCTCACGGCCCAGCGGATGAACTCGCCGACGGCGTCGAAGACGACGCCGAAGGTGCTCTTGAGCCAGGCGTTGAACGCCTCGAAGCCGTCACCGATGGGCAGGGACGGCGGGAAGTCGACGGGTGTCACGAGGTCTCCTTCCCGCCCGCGAGAGCGGACAGTACGGAACTGCGCGTCACCGTGCCGAGCACGGTGCCGTCCTCGTCGACCACGCGGAGGCGGTCGGAGGCGGCCGCGCTGGCGTACAGGTCGGCGACCAGGGTGTCGGCGCCGACCTCGGGCGCGGAGGAGTCGGCCGCGGGGGCGCTCGGGTCGAGCACCGACGCGGCGGTGAGCACACGGGTGCGGTCGACGTCCTCGATGAAGCGCTCGACGTAGTCGTTGGCGGGCTCGCTGAGGATCTCCTGCGCGCTGCCGATCTGGGCGACGCGGCCGTCGCGCAGCACGCAGATCCGGTCACCGAGGCGCATGGCCTCGTTGAGGTCGTGCGTGATGAAGACGATGGTCTTGCCCAGGCTCTTCTGGAGTTCCAGGAGCTGGGTCTGCATGTCCCGCCGGATGAGCGGGTCGAGGGCGCTGAACGCCTCGTCCATGAGGATGATGTCGGTGTCGGCGGCCAGTGCCCTGGCCAGGCCCACACGCTGCTGCATGCCTCCGGAGAGCTGGTGCGGGAGCTTGTCCTCCCAGCCGTCGAGCCCCACGAGTCCGAGGGTCTCCCCCGCCTTCCGGCTCCGCTCGGCTCGGGACAGGCCCCGCAGCTCCAGGCCGTAGGCGGCGTTCTCCAGGACCGTGCGGTGCGGCAGGAGCGCGAAGTGCTGGAAGACCATGCTGATCTTCTCGCCCCGCAGCTTCAGGAGGTTCTTCCTGCTGAGCGCGGTGATGTCCACGCCGTCGACCTCGACCGTCCCCGCGGTGGGTTCCAGGAGGCCGTTGAGCATCCGGATCAGGGTGGACTTCCCCGATCCGGACAGGCCCATGACGACGAAGATCTCGCCCGGTTCGACCTCGAAGGACACGTCGATGACGGCGGCCGTCACGTCGAGGTCGGCGATGGTGTCCCGGTGGCTGCCGTCCGAGAGCCGCCCGACGGCGGCTCTGGACTGTCTGCCGAACACCTTGTACAAGTGGTCTGCGCGTACTGCTGGCACGGTCTCCTCTAGGGGGCTGTCCTGACCGCGAGGCGTGTCAGGGCACCAGTTCCGTCCCATCGTCGTCCCGCGGTTCCCACAGGTAGCCGGCCTGCGCGGAGCCCCCTTGCGCGCCCCCTCATCAGGGCGGAACCGCTACCTGGTTCACGTCGGGGCGCAACCTTACCGAGGTGTGTACGTACAGTTCAGGCGCTAAGTAACCAGCAAATAACATGTTTAAACGCCATAAAAACCGTCCGCCGACCTGTGGCAGCGGATGCCGGAGCTTCAGAACGCGCCTTTGTGATTTACGCCACACGGGAAAAAATAGTGACCTTGGTCACATACTAGTGACAGATGAGTCAAACGACAGTCCGTGTCCGCCCATGACCGTACCGTAAACGCCTCGCCCTGTCTGCCCTCGGCCCCGCCTAGACGCTCTCCGGGCTGATCCGGGTACGGATGAAGTTCTGGTGGGACCTGGACGGCGTCGGTCCCCGCTGCCCCTGGTAGCGCGACCCGTAGCCCGCGGAGCCGTAGGGGTGCTCGGCCGGGGAGGACAGGCGGAACATGCACAGCTGGCCGATCTTCATGCCCGGGTAGAGCTTGATCGGCAGGGTGGCCACGTTGGACAGCTCCAGCGTGACGTGCCCGGAGAAGCCGGGGTCGATGAACCCGGCAGTGGAGTGGGTGAGCAGTCCCAGGCGCCCCAGGGAGCTCTTGCCCTCCAGACGGCTCGCGATGTCGTCCGGGAGGCTGACGACCTCGTAGGTGGACGCCAGTACGAACTCGCCCGGGTGCAGGACGAACGCGTCCTCGCCGTTGGTCTCGACCAGCCGGGTGAGGTCCGGTTGCTCGACCGAGGGGTCGATGTGCGGGTACTTGTGGTTCTCGAACACCCGGAAGAAGCGGTCCAGCCGGACGTCGATGCTGGAGGGTTGGACGAGGCCGGGGTCGAAGGGGTCGACCTTGACCCGCCCGGCGTCGATTTCGGACCTGATATCGCGATCGGAGAGCAGCACGGTCCGAACCTACCGCCTGGGGCAACGCAGCGTAGCGGCGATCCCGGCCGGGCGGCGGTCCGCGCCGAGTTGCCCACCCGGCCCGGAGTTGGGCTAGGATGGCATCCGTTGCCAGCCGGGTTCTTCCGGCCGGTGCCGCGCGGATGTAGTTCAATGGTAGAACTTCAGCTTCCCAAGCTGATAACACGGGTTCGATTCCCGTCATCCGCTCCAGACACACAGACGGCCAGGTCGTTCGGGGTTCTCCGAACACCTGGCCGCACTGCTTTCCGGGGGTTGGTCCCGATCGCCGTGCCACACACGTGCCACACGCGCGGACGCCGACCTCAGCGACGGGCACGTGCGGAGGGCGGTTCCTCGCCGTCGTCCTCGGCCCGGTTCGCCCTCAGTTCCTCGGCCACCCTCTCCCCCAGCCGGTCCGCGATCTCGCGTTCGCGTTCGTCGCGCGCGTGGAGGTAGACCATCGCGGCGCGGGAACTGGAGTGCCCCATGCGCTTCATCAGCTCCCGCACGGAGGCACCGGCCTCGGCCGCGTAGGTGTTGCCCGTGTGCCGAAGGTCGTGGAGGTGGACGTCCTCCAGGCCCACGGCTTCGCAGGCGTCAGCCCAGTACTTCGAGAAGTTGCCCCGGCGGAGTTGGTTGCCGCGCACCCCGACGAACACGAACCCGTCCGGTCCGGGTGCCGAGTACTCGTCCAGGTGGCGGCGCAGGTCCGGAACGACCAGTTCGGGAAGGGACACCGTCCGGTGGCCCGCCCGGGACTTGGGCCTGCCCTTGTAGAGCCCTCCCACGTCCGAGACCGTCTCGCGCACCCGCACCGTCCGTGCGTCCAGGTCCAGGTGTCGGCGGCGCAGGCCCGCCAGCTCTCCCCATCGCAGACTGCCGAACGTCGCCAGCAGCACCAGAGCCCGGTAGCGCGGTTTGATCGCCTCGGCCAGCTCGAAGACCTCGGCCACCGAAAGCACCGGGCGTTCCTCGGTCTCCTCCAGGCCCGCACCGTCGATCTGGCAGGGATTCTCGCGGATCAGCCTGTCCTTGACGGCGGTGTTGAGCACGGCCCGCATGAGCCGGTACGCCTTGGGAACCTGGGCCTTCCCCCGCTTGCGTCGCAGCCGGGAGGAGCGCCAGCGGCGGATGTCGGCCTCCTTGATCTCGCTCAGGAGCATGGTGCCGAACGTCGGGGCCAGGTGGAGGCGGAGCAGGTCCTCATAGGTGCGGCGGGTCTTGCGCGTCAGGTCGCGGTGCTCGATCCACTCGGCCGCGTACTCACCGAAGGGCAGGGCACCGGCCTCGGGGGCGAACCAGTCCCCCTGGGCGATCTCCGCCTCCTTGAGCGTCAGCCAGCGCTGTGCCGCCTTCTTGGTCGCGAACGTGGTCGGCGCCGGTCGCATGCGGCCGTCAGGGCTGCGGTAGCGGACCTGGAAACGCCCCGAGCACAGGGGACGGATGTTGCCGAAGGCCCGCGTCTTCCTGCCCGGCATCAGGCCGCCCCGCGCATGCGCAGGCTGACCGGCTGGACGGTTCCGGCGGTGATGAACTCGTCCAGCGCCGATTCGGGGATGCGCACGTGGCGACCGACCTTGACGAAGGTGATGCGCCGCTCCTCAATCAGGCGACGGGGGTAGCGCTCGGAGGTGTTGAGGCGTTCGGCCGCCTGCGCGACGGTCAGGAGACGGCCGGTCGGACGGGTCTTCTTGCTGGTCATCAGGCGGCCCTTTCCGTTGCCGGGGGGACGGGGGTTCGAGCGGCGTCGAGTTGGGCGCGGCGTTTAAGTGCTTCGCCTACGGCCCGGAGGAGGCGTTGCTCCCGAGGGGCCACGTCGGGATCGGTGGGTCGGGCCAGTTCCCAGGCGAAAGAGCCCGAGGCGACCGAGGCCAGCACCGGGGGACGCGGGGTGTCCTCGTCGCCCTGGTCCTCGTTGGCGGGGTCGCTATTAACGCCGTTAATTCCGAGGGCGTTGAGGACCCAGGCGAGCCGGTCCGCCTTGTGGTCAGCGAGGGTCTTGCCGGACCACTTGCGCGAGACCAGGACGCGGCGACCCGCGTAGCCCAGGTGTTCACGGCGATGAGCCTTGGACCGACAGAAGCCGGGGCGCAGCCCTGCTTTGGGCTGGTCAGGGTGGATGCCGTAGCGCAGCCAGTTCGCGCAGCGGGGCGAGCACGGCTCGAAGCGCAGGGCATCGAGGAGCCGGTCCACGTGCTGTTCCTGCCGGGTGGTCTCCACCTGGTGGCAGTCGGCGATGTCCTTGGTCAGGTACTTGGCCAGGTAACGCACACACCGGGCGGAGTCCTCCGAGCCAGCCACAACCCCTTTGGCGTCCACCTGACGGCCGAACCGCACCACGTGGAAGGGTTCGGCGTCCGGGTCGTCGTCCAACTCATCCAACGCCTCATCCCAGGTGGGCAGGACTTCCCCGGTGGTCGGGTCGAGGTAGGTGTCGTTGTCCTCGTCCCACACGGGCAGGTGGTCACCCTCGAAGACGACGCGGTCGGCGGCAGGCCACCACACCTGGTGGTAGGTCGCGGCGGCGATCTGGCGCAGCTCCGCCCGGGGGATGGTGCCGCGTGTGGCCATGTGCAGATGCGGAGCCAGACGCCGTTGGGGTTCCACGGCCGCGAAGTACTGGACATCGAACCCGGCCACGCGGCGAAGGTTCTGTACGAACCGGTCCACGAGCTTGGAGAAGTGCAGCGTGTCCCGAGCGGCACGCCGGTAGTCGTACGTCGAGGGGTCGACGGGGGTTCCGTCCGAGCGCACCCGCCCGTAGGAGTCGAGCGTGAGTGTGATGAACAGCGAGGGCCGAAACACCTTGCCCGAAGCGGGGTCAGTGAAGGCCCGTCCCACGGTCTTGCGCGTCATAGGTCGCTTGGGCAGGTCGGGCACGTCCTGACGCCGTTTGGTCGAGCGCACCCGACGCGACCCCGACGAGCCCGAGGAGTCGCCGGAGCGGGTGACCGAACCGCGCAGCCCGGAGGCGGTGATCTCCTCGTCCAAGTCCGCAATCGCCGCATCCAACACCGCAAGCTGTTGGGGGTCAGCGGCCCCGGTGGCGACGAGGCGGTCCCGTTCGGCGGTGACCATCGCACGCTGTTCCACCCAGGCCCGTTGCTGCTCGGTGGGCGGGTCAGGTTCCACGACGGGTTCGGTGGCCAGGTGCCAGCCCTCTTCACACTGGGTACGTCGCAGCGACCTCTTTCTCTTCGCGCAGGCCGGACACCGCGATTCCAGCGTGGACCCGCACGGAACGTCGATCACCTCGGTGGCACCGGTGGCGAGGTTCGTGCGTCGAAGG
>ANAW01000053.1:0-29123 GCA_000340945.1 Nocardiopsis synnemataformans DSM 44143
AGAAGGAAGCCCTGGAGGCCGTCGGCGTCAAGGTCGGCACCACCCCCAGCGAAGCGGCCCGGATGGTGCGTACCGTCCTGGCCGGGACCCCCCGCGGAGAGGAGGCGGGCGCCCTCTCCGAGGCGGCGCCCACGGCGCGATGACGGCGACGCTCAAGCCCGGCACCGACTGGGCGACCCTGTACACCCGCTGCCGCGAGGAGGCCCCGGAGGCCTTCGGACCCGACCGGACGCACAACCACTGGGGCGGCCGGTGGCGCGCCGACGGCGAGCCCCGGACCGCGTACTCGCCCGTGGACGGCTCGGAGATCGCGGGCCCGCCCATGCTCGACGGCGCCACCGCGGCCCGCGCGGTCGCCGGGGCCGCCGAGGACCACCGCCGCTGGAGCGCGCTGCCCCTGGCCGAGCGCCGGGAGCGGGTCCGCGCCGCGGTCCGGGCCTGGGAGCGGCACCGCGACACCCTCGCCCTGGCCCTGGTCTGGGAGATCGGCAAGCCCTGGCGGCTGGCCCGCCAGGACGTGGACCGGGCGATCTCGGGGGTCGAGTGGTACCTGGACGGCGTCGAGCCCATGCTGGAGGGCCGCCAGCCCCTGGACGGCCCGGTCAGCAACATCGCGAGCTGGAACTACCCGATGAGCGTGCTGGCGCACGCGATGTGCGTCCAGGCGCTGGCGGGCAACGGCGTGATCGCCAAGACCCCCACCGACGGCGGGCTGGTCTGCCTGACCCTGGCCGTGGCCCTGGCGGTGCGCGAGGGCCTGCCGTTCACGCTGGTCAGCGGAGGCGGGCGCGACCTCTCCCCGGCGCTGGTGCGCGGGCCCGAGATCGGCTGCGTGTCCTTCGTGGGCGGCCGGGACACCGGCGGCCGGGTGGCGGCCGACCTCGCCGACCTGGGGCGGCCGCACGTCCTGGAGCAGGAGGGGCTCAACTGCTGGGGCGTGTGGGAGTTCGAGGACTGGGAGACCCTCTCCGGGCAGATCCGCAAGACCTTCGACTACGCCAAGCAGCGCTGCACCGCCTATCCCCGGTTCGTCGTGCAGCGCTCCCGCTTCGACGCCTTCCTCGACGCCTACCTCACGGCGGTCCGGGCCGTGCGCTTCGGCCACCCCCTGGCCGTGGAGTCGGCCGGGGACGACCTGCCCGAGCTGGACTTCGGCCCGGTGATCAACGCGGCCAAGGCCAAGGAGCTGACCGACCGGGTGGCCGAGGCCGTCGCGGGCGGGGCCGTGCCGCTGTACCGCGGCGGGCTGGACGACGCCCTCCTGCTGCCGGGCCAGAACACCGACGCCTACGTGGCCCCCGTGGCCCTGTTGGAGCCGCCGCGCTCCTCGCCGCTCTTCCACGCCGAGCCCTTCGGCCCGGTCGACTCGATCGTGCTGGTGGACACCGAGGCCGAGCTGCTGGCCGCCATGAACGCCAGCAACGGCGCCCTGGTGGCCACGGTCTCGTGCGACGACACCGACACGGCCGCGCGCCTGGCCGCCGGGGTGCGGGCCTTCAAGGTCGGCGTCAACCGGCCGCGTTCGCGCGGGGACCGCGAGGAGCTGTTCGGCGGCTGGGGCGACTCCTGGCGGGGCGCCTTCGTCGGCGGTGAGCTGCTGGTCCACGCGGTCACGAGGGGACCGGCGGCCGAGCGCCCGCCCGGCAACTTCCCGCACTACACCCTGCGCCCCGAGGAGCGCGTCTAGGAAGAGGCGCGGTCTTCCGGGAACCGGCGGCTCCCCGGAAGACCGTCTTCCTCAGACAGCGACCAAGCGAACGGCAGAGCCGCACAACCGGGACATGTCCCCGACATCCGACGTCAGCATCGTGACGGGAGATCGTTGCCGTAGGGCCACCTCCGCCACCATCGCGTCGATGGCGTACTGATGGCCGTGCAGACCGGCCCGTTGGAGGAGCGCGGCGGCTGACCGCGCACTGTCCTTGCCAAGGTCCTCGACCCTGAGGCGTGAGAGCACCCAGTTCAGCCTCGCGGTACTCACTCCTCGGTGTTGGACCTCGATGATGGTCGCCGCGCTGATGACCAGAGCACGATCCTCCTGGACCGCGGCGTCGATGAGGAGCATGGTCTTGCGGTCCCTGGCGATGAACCCGGACAGCCCTGCCGAGTCCAGGACGAGGGTGCCCCTCACGCGGCCTCGCCCGAGTTCCTGGCGTTCTTCTGCTCACCAGCCAACTCCGCTTTGGCCCAGGCGCGCTCCTCCTCAGTGAAAGCGCCGTACTCCTCCTGGTAGTCAGCGAGATCCTGGGCGATCAGGTCGCTGCGCAACCGGTGCTCGACCGCTTCGGTGATGTAGGCGGAGAACTCTCGTTTTCCGGTGATGGCGCGCACCGCCTCAGCGGTGCCCTCCGGAAGCGAGAGGCTTACCCGAACCGAGGAACCACTGCCCACGGGAAGCTTGTCTTCAGTCATGCGGCAAGTTTATCAAAGCGAGTGGGAATTAGCTTCGGTTCTTCGGGGCCGGATGTCGGGAGCGGTCGGTGCAGGGGGCTGGAGCGCACCGGCCGCTCCCGCGTCTACCGACCCGGACCGCGGACGCCTCCCGTGGCCGCCGAAGGCGCGGTGTGCGCCTTCTTCAGGAGGATCCGGTGCCGTCCGGCGTAGACGTTCATGGAGGTTCCCCGGAGGAAGCCGACGAGGGTGATGCCCGCCTCCGCGGCGAGGTCGACGGCCAGGGACGAGGGGGCGGAGACGGCGGCCATCATCGGGATGCCGGCCATCCACGCCTTCTGGACCAGCTCGAAGGAGGCGCGTCCGGAGACCATCAGCACCGTCTCGCGCAGCGGGAGCCGTCCGGAGCGCAGCGCCCAGCCGACCAGCTTGTCCACCGCGTTGTGGCGGCCCACGTCCTCGCGCATGGCCAGCAGCTCGCCGTCGGCGGTGAACAGCCCGGCGGCGTGCAGGGCGCCGGTGCGCTCGAACACCCGCTGCGCCTCGCGCAGCCGGTCGGGCAGCGAGGTCAGGGTGTCCGTATCGACGCGCAGCCCGTCCCCGTCCACCGGCCACACGGCCTGGGTGCGCACGGCCTCCAGGCTCGCCTTGCCGCACAGGCCGCAGGAGGACGTGGTGTAGAAGTTGCGCTCCAGGGAGGTGTCCGGGCGGGGGACCCCCGGGGCCAGGGACACGTCGAGCACGTTGTAGGTGTTCGAACCGTCCTCGGTGGCCCCGGCGCAGTAGCGGATCGCGGTGACCTCCTCGCCGCGGGAGACCACGCCCTCGCTCACCAGGAACCCCGCGGCCAGGTCGAAGTCGTTGCCGGGGGTGCGCATGGTGACGCTCAGCGGGTCCCCGTCCAGCCTGATCTCCAGGGGCTCCTCGACGACCAGCGTGTCCACGCGCTCGGTCGCGGACCCGTCCCTGATCCGGAGCACCTTCTCCCGGACCGTGACCCGTCCCATCCGCTCCACCGCCTTCCGGTGTACCTCTGTCCCGGTTCTATCTGATTTCGCCCGGTTTCTCATCCCCGGAGGTGGGCCCGCTCCGGAGCGGGCCCTCGGGGGTCAGCCGCCGCCGCGCCGCTGTACGTGCTGGAAGCCGAACCGGCCCTTGATGCACAGGTTCCCGTGGGTCACCGGGTTGTCGTGCGGCGAGGTGACCTTGACGATCTCGTTCTCCTGCACGTGCAGCGTAACGTTGCAGCCCACCCCGCAGTAGGTGCAGATGGTGGTGGTCTCGGTCTGCGCCTCCTCGTCCCAGGTACCCGCCTCGCGCATGTCGAACTCGGTGCGGAAGGACAGGGCGCCGGTGGGGCACACCTCGATGCAGTTCCCGCAGTACACGCAGGCCGAGTCGGGCAGCGTGACGTCGTGCTCGGTGGAGATGCGGGCGTCGAAGCCGCGCCCGGCCACCCCGATGGCGAAGGTGTTCTGCCACTGGTCGCCGCAGGCGTCCACGCACTTGTAGCACATGATGCACTTGGAGTAGTCGCGCACGTACAGGTCGTTGTCCACCTTCGGGGGCTGCTCGACCGTCTCCGCGGCCGCGCCGTCGCCGGGCTCGTGGTCACCCGCGTGGCGGGCGTCGCGCACACCCAGCGCCGCGGCGTCGGCGCGCGGGCCGAACCGCCCGGGTTCGGCCTCGTAGCGCTCCATCCACTCGGCCGCCTTCGGCGTGGTGGACAGGTCCACGGAGGAGCCGAGCAGCTCCAGGACCATCTTGCGGCTGTGCCGCACCCGCTCGGAGTCCGTGGCCACGCTCATGCCCGGCTCCAGTGTGCGCGAGCAGGCGGGGGCGAGCGTGCGCGCTCCCTCCACCTCCACCACGCACACCCGGCAGGCGTTCCGGGGGGTGAGGGTGTCGCCGTAGCACAGGGTGGGGATCTCGGTGCCCTCCCCGGCGCAGGCCTCCAGGATGGTGGTGCCCTCCGGGACGCGCACGGTGCGCCCGTCGATGGTCGCGTCGATCAGCCGCTTGGGCGGGGCCAGGAGTACGGGGACGGTCATCGGGCCTCCTCGGTTGCCGCCCGGGTGCCCGGGCCGGTGCTCTGGTGGGTGTCGTCGGTCGCGTCGAACAGGCCGAGCCGGTCGATCGCCGACTCCACGGCGTTCCACGCGGTCTGCCCCAGGCCGCAGATCGAGGCGTCGCGCATCGCCAGGCCGACCTCGCGCAGCAGCGGGACCTCGGCGGCGGCGTCGCCTCCGGACCTGATCCGCAGCAGCGACTCCTCCTGGCGCACGGTGCCCACCCGGCAGGGCACGCACTGGCCGCAGGACTCGTCGCGGAAGAAGGCCGCCATCCGGACCAGCGTCGCGACCAGGTCGGCGGTGTCGTCCAGGACCAGCACCACCCCCGAGCCCAGGGACGTGCCCGCCGCGCGGGCCCCCTCGAAGGTCAGCGGGATGTCCAGCTCGTCCGCGCGGACGAAGGTCCCGGCCGCGCCGCCGAGCAGGACCGCCTGGATGGTGCGCCCTTCGGGCATCCCCCCGGCCGCCTCGACGAGGTCGCGCAGGGTGGCGCCGAAGGGCAGCTCGTACAGCCCCGGGCGGCGCACGCCGCCCGACAGGCAGAACAGCTTGGGGCCGGTGGACTGGCCGGTGCCCACGGCCGCGTAGGCCGGGCCGCCCATCAGCAGCACGGGCAGCACGTTGACCAGCGTCTCGACGTTGTTCACGGCGGTGGGCTTGCCGAACAGCCCCTTCTCCACGGGGAAGGGCGGCTTGCTGCGGGGCTCGCCCCGGTAGCCCTCGATGGAGCCGAAGATCGCGGTCTCCTCGCCGCAGATGTAGGCGCCAGCGCCGCGCCGGATCTCGATGTCGAAGGCGAACCCCGAGCCCAGGATGTCCGGGCCGAGCAGGCCCCGCCCGCGGGCCAGGGCGATGGCGTTCTCCAGGTGGCGCAGCGCCCGGGGGTACTCGCCCCGGATGTAGAGGTAGCCGGTCCGCGCGCCCACGGCGTACCCCGCGACGGTCATCGCCTCGACGACGGAGAAGGGGTCGCCCTCCATCAGGACCCGGTCCTTGAAGGTGCCGGGCTCGCTCTCGTCGGCGTTGCACACCAGGTAGTGCGGGCCGTCCGGCTGCTGGGCGGTGGCCTGCCACTTGCGCCCGGTGGGGAAGGCGGCCCCGCCCCGGCCGACGAGGCCGGAGTCGGAGACCTCCCGGATGACACCGGCGGGGCCCAGGCGCAGCGCCTGGCGCAGCGCGGCGTACCCGCCCGCGGCGCGGTAGTCGTCCAGGCTGAGGGGGTCCACGGTGCCGATCCGGCGCAGCAGCACGTGGTCGGGCGAGCCCGCGTCGGGCACGGCGGCCGCGGGGTCGGGCTCGGGCGCGGTCCCGGGCAGGGGGTCCGCGCCGAAGGTGGTGGAGGGCCCGTGGCCGTTGGACTCCGGAGCCCCGGTGTCGGGCAGGGCCTCCGCGGCCATCGCGTCCAGCGCGTCGGGTGTGGCGGGTGCGGCGACGGCGTACCGGGCCGGGGCGCCCGCCTCCACGGCCAGGGCGGCGGGCGCGCGCTCGCACATGCCCAGGCACGGGCTCTCGTGCCAGGCCGCCTCCCCGTCGTGGCCGCCGGGCGGGCCGAGGCGCTCGGCGAGCCGGGCGCGCATCCCGTCCGAGCCCGCCGCCGCGCACGCGATGTCGGTGCACAGGTGCACGACCCGGCGGGGTCTGCGGTGCAGGGCGAACATCGCGTAGAAGGAGGCGACGGCGTAGGCCTCCGCCGGGGGGACGGTCAGCCTGCGGCAGATGTGGTCGAGCGCGGGGCGGCTGATCCAGCCCACGCGGTCGTTCACCGCGTGCAGGGCCGGGAGGAGCAGGTCGCGCCGGTCGCGGGCGGAGTGGCCGCCCCGCGCGTAGCGCAGGTCGGCGTCCTGGCGGGCGCCGCCGTCCCAACCGGACTCGGGCGGCCCGAGCACGCTCTCGACGGCCTCGCGTTCGGCGGTGGTGGGCGTCTCGTCCAGGAATCGCAGGTCCACGCCGTGGTCACCTCATATCGAATGTAATCCAGATCACAGGATTCTGTATACAGAGAACAGTATGATGGCGGTGTTCGGGTTGACAACCCCTGTAAGCGGTAAGATCGCGTAAGGATGCGCCCGAGCGTCCGATCCGCTCCCGCAGGGCGTTGACCTGGCACGACGGGCCGTGCCGCCGCCGCAGGGGGCTGGGGCGGCGGCACGGCCCTCCCGCTTTCCTCAGCTCGCGGCGGCGGCCGGGCGCGCCGGCTGCTCCACCCGTTCGATCCGCACGGCGGCGGCCTTGTACTCCGCCGTCCCCGCGATGGGGTCGGTGGCGTCGATGGTCAGCAGCTGGGTGTCCACCTGCTCGGGGAAGTGGAAGGTCATGAACACCAGGCCGGGCCGCATGGCCTCGGTGACCGAGACCGGGACCAGGACCGACCCCCGCCGGGAGGTGACCCGGACCGTCTCCCCGTCGCCGACGCCGAGCTTGGCCGCGTCCTCGGGCGACAGGTCCAGCAGCTCGCCCCGGCGCAGCGGCGAGGAGAACCCGCTGGTCTGCACCCCCGTGTTGTAGTCGTCCAGCCGTCGGCCGGTGGTCAGACGGAAGGGGAAGTCCTCGTCCAGCAGGTCCACCGGCGGCGAGTGGCCCACGATCCCGAACGGCGCGGGTTCGCCGCGCTCGGCGGGGTCCTCCGACCACAGCCGCGCGTGCAGGTAGCTCGGCTCCACGGCGTCCTCGGAGTAGCACGGCCACTGGATGCCGTGCAGCTCGGCCAGGCGCGCGTAGCTCATGCCCCGGTGCATGGGGGAGAGCGCGCGGACCTCGTCCCAGATCTCCTCGGCGGAGGGCCGCGCCCAGTCGTGGCCCAGCCGGGTGGCCAGGTCGCACATGATCTCGATGTCGTCGCGGGCGCCCTCCGGCGGGTCCAGCGCCCTGCGCACGAGCTGCACACGGCGCTCGCTGTTGGTGAAGGTGCCGTCGGACTCGCACCAGGAGGCGCTGGCCGGGAGCACCACGTCGGCCAGTTCGGCGGTGCGGGTCAGGAAGATGTCCTGCACGACCAGGTGGTCCAGGCCGCGCAGGCGGCGGGTGGTCTTGTGCGTCTCGGGCTCGGACTGGACGGGGTTCTCCCCGATCACGTAGAGCGTCTTGAGCTCGTGCTCGTCCATCGCCTCGAACATCTGGGTCAGGTTCAGGCCCTTGGCGGGCTGGATCTCCCGCCCCCAGGCGGCCTCGAAGGGCGCGCGCACCCGGGCGTCCAGGATGTCCTGGAACCCGACCAGCCGGTCGGGGATGGCGCCCATGTCGCCGCCGCCCTGCACGTTGTTCTGGCCGCGCAGCGGGTTGAGCCCGGACCCGTACCGGCCCACGTGCCCGGTGAGCAGCGACAGGTTGATCAGCGAACGGACGTTGTCGGTGGCGTTGTGGTGCTCGGTGATGCCCAGCGTCCAGCACATCTGGGCGCGTTCGGCGCGGGCGTAGGCGTGCGCCAGCTCGCGGATGGCCTCGGCGGGCACGCCGGTCTCGGCCTCGGCGGCGGCCAGCGTCCACGGCTCGACCAGCGCCCGGTACTCGTCCAGGCCGCTGGTGGCGCGCTGGACGAAGGTCTCGTTGGCCAGCCCGGCGTGCAGGATCTCGCGGCCGATGGCGTGCGCGAGCGGGATGTCGGTGCCCACGTTCAGGCCCAGCCAGCGGTCGGCCCACTCGGCGGTCGGAGTGCGCCGGGGGTCCACGACGAACAGCCGCGCCCCGCGCCGCACGGCCTTGAGCACGTGCTGGAAGAAGATCGGGTGGGCGAAGCGCGGGTTGCCGCCCCAGATCACGATGAGGTCGGTGTCCTCGACCTCGGTGTAGGAGGAGGTGCCCCCGCCCGAGCCGAAGGCCGCGGCCAGCCCGGCCACGCTGGGCGCGTGGCAGGTGCGGTTGCACGAGTCGACGTTGTTGGTGCCGACGACGACGCGGGTGAACTTCTGCGCCATGAAGTTCATCTCGTTGGTGGCCCGGGCGCAGGAGAGCATGCCGAAGGAGTCGGGGCCGTGCTCGGCCACCCCGCGCCGGAACCCGGCGGCCGCGCGGTCCAGGGCCTCCTCCCAGGAGGCCGGGCGCAGCTCGCCGCCGTCACGGACGAGGGGCTGGGTGAGTCGGTTGTGGGGTGCGGAGAAATCGTCGGATCGCATGTGGCCTCGCATGGTGTTCGTGGCCGGATTCGTCCGGGCCGCCGGGCGGCGACATTGTGCGGATACTGCATACAGTATTGGGAGAGTTAGAGCAAGGGTCAAGGTGCTTCAGGCGGCGACGGAGGGCGCCGCGGGCGTGGGGGCGGGGGTGGGCGCGTCGAGCATCCGGGCGTTGAGCAGTCCCGCGACGGCGTCCACCGCCCGGAGCGCGGGGGCGGGGGCGCCGGTCAGGTCGGCCAGCTCCACCACGGCGGACAGGATGACGTCCAGCTCCATGGGGCGTCCGCGCTCCAGGTCGTGCAGGGTCGAGGTGCGGTGGTCTCCGGTGCGCTCGGCCCCGGCCAGGCGCCGGTCGATGGAGATGGCGGGGTGCACGCCCAGCCGCGCGGCCACGTCCAGGGTCTCGGCCATCATGGTGCGGGCCAGCTCCCTGGTCGGGCGGTTGCGGCAGATCTGCGCCATGGTGGAGCGGCTGAGCGCGCTCAGCGGGTTGAAGACGATGTTGCCCATCAGCTTCACCCAGATGTCCTCGCGCAGGTCCTGCTCGATCGGACACTTGAGCCCGCCCGCCTCCATCGCGGCCTGGAGGTCGCGGCAGCGCCGGGAGGAGGAGCGGTCCGGCTCGCCGATGGAGAACCGGGTCCCCTCGATGTGCCGGATCACGCCGGGCCCGGCGATCTCGGTGGCCGCGTAGACCACGCAGCCCACGGCGCGCTCGACCGGGATCGTCCGGCTGACCGCGCCGCCGGGGTCCACGCTCTCGATCCGGTGCCCGGCCAGGGGCCCCTCGATCCCGTGGAAGTACCACCAGGGGATGCCGTTCTGGGCGGCGACGACCATGGTGGAGGGGCCCATCAGGGGGCGCAGCAGCGGGCCGCAGGCCGCGTAGTGCTGGGCCTTCAGGCCGAGGAAGACGGCGTCCACGGGCCCGACCTCGGTGGGGTCGTCGGTGGCGTGGGGGTGCGCGTCGAAGTCCCCGCGCGGGCTGAGGACCCGGACCCCCCGCTCGCGCAGGGCCCGCAGGTGCTCGCCGCGCGCGATGAGGTGCACGTCGGCCCCGCCCCTGTACAGCGCGGCTCCGGCGTAGGCGCCGATCGCTCCGGCGCCGAGTACGGCGATTCGCATGAGGACTCCTTTCCATAACATACTGTATACAGTATGCTCCAAGGCAGCGTTCTTCACCCGACGACAGGGAGAGAAGGAATGCCCGACCCGGTTGCCCCGGAAACTTCTCCGCTTCTTCACGGAAAAAGCCACCCGCGCGCACCGCTGCCCTGGACCAAGGCGCGGGAGCTGGCGTGGGTGACCGGCGCCGAGGGTGGACAGCCCATGGCCGAGGAGCCGCTCGACAGCGCCCTCGGTGCCACCCTCGGCGCCGACCTCGTCTCGGCGGTCGACGTCCCGGTGCTGGACAGCGCGGCCATGGACGGGTACGCGGTGGCCGGTGAGGGCCCCTGGGCCGTCCTCGGCCGCTCGCTCGCCGGACGGCGGGGACCCGTCGTCCGCCTGGGCCCGGGGGAGGCGGTGGAGATCGCCACGGGCGCCGTCGTGCCGGAGGGCACCACCGCCGTCCTCCCCTGGGAGCGGGCGACGGTGTCCTCCGGGCGCGTGCGCGGCGTGGCCGAGACCGGCAGGCACATCCGCCGCAAGGGCGAGACCACCCCCGCCGGGTCGCTGGCCGCGCGCCGCGGCAGCCCCGTCACCCCCGCCCTCCTGGGCCTGGCCGCGAGCCTGGGCCTGGACGCGCTGCCCGTGGTCCGCCCCCCGGTGCGCGTCCTGGTCACCGGGGACGAGGTCGTGCGCGAGGGGAGACCGCGCCCGGGCGCCGTGCGCGACGCGATCGGCCCGCTGCTCCCCGGGCTGGTCGCCTGGGCCGGAGGGCGCTGCCTGCCCGCGCTGGCGGTCGCCGACCGCGGCCGGGACACGGCCCGGGCCCTGGAGGCGTCCCCGCCCTCCGAGGTCGTCGCGGTCTGCGGGTCCTCCTCGGCCGGGCCCGCGGACCACCTGCGCCCGGTGCTCGCCGGACTCGGCGCGCGGATGGTCGTCGACGGCGTGGCCTGTCGGCCGGGGCACCCGCAGGTGCTGGCCGTGCTGCCCTCGGGAACGGTGGTCGTGGGCCTGCCGGGCAACCCCGGCGCCGCGCTGGCCGCCGCGCTCACCCTGCTCGTCCCGGTGCTGGCCGGCCGCGCGGACCGGCGCGACCCCGCCCACCTCGGCCGCCGGGTCCGGCTCATCGGACCGACGCCGCCGCACCCGTCCGACACCCGCCTGGTGCCGGTGCGCGTCAGCCGCGACCTGGCGGTGGAACTGCCCGGCACCGGCTCGGCCGACCTGCGCGCCGCCGCCGTCGCGGACGCCCTCGCGGTCGTGCCGCCCGGCCGCCCGACCGGCCGCGTCGAACTCGTGGAGCTGCCGTGACGGCACACGCGCCCGCCGCCTTTTGTACACTGTCTACAAAGCCCACGCATCCGGATGGAGCCGCCCTATGTCCCCACAGGGGTTGAACGCCGTCGCGGGACGGGTCCAGCGCCCCGTGCCGCTGCGTGAAGCCGTGTACGAGGCCATTCTCGACCTGATCACCAACCGGTCGCTCTCGCCCGGCCAGCACCTGGTCGAGACCGAGCTGGCCCAGACCCTCGGCGTCTCGCGCCAGCCGGTCCGCGAGGCGATGCAGCGGCTCAGCAACGAGGGGTGGGTGGACCTGCGGCCCGGATACGGCGCGTTCGTGCACACGCCCACCGAGAGCGAGGCCGACCAGCTCCTGGCCGTGCGCGCCCTGCTGGAGACGGAGTCGGCCCGCCTGGCCGCGCAGAACGCCTCGGCCGAGCAGATCGGGTTCCTGCGCGACCTCGTCGCCGCCGGGCGCGCGGCCACCGACCGCGCCGACACCGACGCGGTCGTCCAGGCCAACGCCGACTTCCACCGCACCGTCACCGAGGCCTCGGGCAACGGGGTGCTCGCCGAGCTGGCCGCGCAGGTCGACCGGCGGGTGCGCTGGTACTACGCCCCGGTCGCCCGCGTCCGCGGCGCCGCCTCCTGGGACGAGCACTCCGCCCTCGTCGACGTCATCGAGGACCGCGACGCGGACGCGGCGCTGAGGCTGATGAGCGAGCACACCGAGCGCACCCGGCGCACCTACCACGAGCAGGTGGACGGCGTGGAGGCCTGAGCCGCCGCGCCCGTCCCCCCACCCGCGGCGGCTCAGGAGGCCGCGACCCGGTAGGCGCTGCCGTCGTCGTCGCGGGTCAGGTAGCCCTCGTCCACGAGGTGGCGGCGCATGGACGAGTGGTCATCGCAGCAGGACCGCAGGGCGGCGTTCACCTGCTTCTCGGTGTAGGTCACGCCGGGGGCGAAGAACCGTTCGGTGATCCGCGCGAACACCCGCACGCGCAGCTCGCGCTTGGCGGGCAGCGTGCTCAGCCACCCGTCGTGGAACAGCGCGTCCACCGGATCCCGACGCGCGGGCCGGTGCTCCTCCAGGGCGGCGGAGAACACCTCCGGCACGCACACCACGCGGCCGTCGTCCTCGCGCACCAGTCCCGCGTCCGAGAGCCGGGTCAGGTTCCGGCGTCCCCGCCCGTCCGCGCGGACCTCCCCGGCGGGCAGCCCCCCGGCTCCCGCGCCGACCACGCGGGCGTAGAGCGCCAGGCGGTCGGGGTCGGCCAGGGACGAGACGATCTGGGTGGGGTGCGGCAACGGCGGGCCCTTCTCCGGGTACGTGTACGACCCACCGACCCTAGGAGCGGCGCCGAGGGCCGGTCCAGACGTTTTTCAGCGCGGTGTCCGGAACCCGTCCCCTCCGCCGTGATCTTGTACTTATAGCGAGGTTCGAGCGCCGACATCGACTATAAGTACAAGATCATCCCAGTTCAGAGCCCATGCCTCACGCCAGTAACATTTCCGGCCGACGCGGTCAGCGTTCGGCCAGCAACCGCTCGACCACCCGGCCCACACCGTCCTCGTCGCTGGGCGGGGCCACCCTCAGCCCCAGCGCCGGGTCGAGCATGTCCGGGTGCCCGCTGGCCATGACGTACCCCCCGCCCGCCCAGGACAGGGCGGCCAGGTCGTTGGGCATGTCGCCGAAGGCCACCACCTCCTCGGCGGGCACCCCCCACCGCTCGCAGACCATCGCGAGCGTGCTGCCCTTGTTCACGCCCGGCGCGCTCAGCTCCAGCAGGCTGTAGCTGCCCGAGTAGGTCACCTCCGCCAGCGCCCCGACCGCCGCCGCGGCCGTCTCGTGCAGCTCCTCCACCGGCATGTCGCGGGAGCGCACGAGCAGCTTGGTGATCGGGGTGGCCCGCTTCAGCAGGGTCTCGGTGTCCTCCAGCACCTCGCGCACCCACTCGCCGGACAGCCACGGCTCCAGGTGGTAGTCGGCGTCGTGGAAGAAGTCGGTGCCGGTCTCGATGCCGTAGCCGATCCCGGTCAGCTCCGCGTTGAGCTTCTCGACCACCGAGCGGGCGGTCTCCGGGGAGATGGCGCGCACCAGCGGTTCGTCGCCGGGCACGTGGGCCAGCGAGCCGTTGCCGCAGAGCACGGCGGCGCAGGGGAGCTGTTCGGCGATGTGCTGCGTGGTCCGGGGCGGACGCGCGGTGGAGACCACCACTCTGACGCCCGCCTCCGCGGCGGCGGCCAGCGCCCGCCGGTTGCGTTCGGAGACCAGGCCCCCCGCGTCCAGGAGTGTGCCGTCGAGGTCGGTCGCGATAACCCGGGGAAAGACCATGGTGGGCATTATGTCTGTTCTTGGTGACGTTGCGAAGCGGTTTTGACCCGTCTCACACGAGCGGGAGCGGCGAGCCGAAGGCCGCGGGGACCCGTTCCACCACCCCGCCCCGGAACACGTCGTACAGGTCCAGGGACTCCAGGTGGACGTAGCCGATGTGGCAGTCGCAGCTGGTCAGCGGGCACGCGCGGGGGCCGAGCCGGGCAGCGAACGAGCCGTCGTAGAGGTTGCCCATCGGCGTGTCCACGAAGTGGCACCGGCGCACGTCGCCGTCCCCGTCCACGGACAGCACAGTGTCACCGGTGCGGCAGGGCAGACCCCGGCTGGGGTGGGGGCTGCGGCTGTAGTGGAAGTGGGGGTCCAGGGCCTGCCACGGGGCGGCCTCCGCGTCGGTGTAGGTCCGGCCCTCGGCGGCGTTCACCCACAGGTACACCTGCGCGGGCAGGTCGGCGCGCATCCTCCGGGCCGCCGCGAGGTGCTCCGGTTCGCCGACCACGCCGACGCTGAACCGCACCCCCATCCCGACCAGCTCGCGCGCCTTGGCCAGGAAGCGCTCATGGGTCACCTGGCCGGGGTGGTAGGTGGTCCACAGCGCGGCGGTGCCGGGGTCGCAGTCGGCCAGCCAGCCCAGGCGCCCGCTCAGGTTGGTCTGGATGGCCACCCGTTCCACGTGCGGCAGGTGGCTGAGCCGGGCGATCGCGGCCCGGTACCAGGACCGCACCAGCCCCTCGCCCCACGGGGTGAACAGCACCGAGACCCGGGTGCCGGGGTGCTCCGCCTCCAGCGCCGCCACCCAGCCGGTGAAGCGCTCCAGCGCGGCGCGGTCGGCGCGCAGCGTCTCGGGGTTGTCGCGCCGCTTGGCGAAGGGGCAGTACGGGCAGTCGTAGTCGCAGCTGGCCAGCGGGCCGCGGTAGAGCAGGGTCAGGTGCGGCGGGAGCGCGGGGCCCGGGGCCGGGGAGGAGGGGGTCACCGCGCTCACCGGGCCTCGTAGTCGGCCATCAGGGCCGCCACCCCGGCGGAGAAGAACATCGGCCCCACCGCGTCGGAGTGCGCGAGCCCCTCCGGGGTCAGCCGCAGCAGGTCCGGCGCACCTTCCCGCTCCAGCCAGCCGCGCCCGTCGAGCACCGCCAGGGTCGCGGCGAAGTCCTCCTCGGGGCGGGAGCCGAACCGGTCGGCGTAGGCGGCGGTGTCCATCCCCTCCGCGAGCAGCAGCGACTGGAGCAGGTGGCGGCGGCGCCGCTCGTCCCCGTCCATGCCGAACCCCACCTCGGCCCGGGCGAAGCCGGCCCGGTCGCGGCCCGTGTAGTCGGCGATGATCGACCGCACCTGCCCCACGCCCACGGCGTAGTCGAAGGAGTAGTGCGCGGCGGAGGTGTAGGACCGGGCCCCGCAGCCCAGCCCCACCATGCCGTCGGTCTGGCAGGAGTGGTCCGGCCCCTGCGCCGCCGGGGCGTCCGCCCGCCGGAACATGCGCATGGACACCTGCTCGTAGCCGCGTTCGCGCAGGTGGTCGCGGCCCTGCCGGTACAGGCCCAACCGGTGGTCGTCCCACGCGCGTGCGCGGCGGCCCAGCCCGGTGAGCGGGCGCACGTACAGCGGGTACAGGTAGACCTCCTCCGGCTCCCACTCCAGCGCCGTGTCCAGGGAGTAGGCCCAGGTGCGGGCGTCCTGGCGGTCGATGCCGTAGATGAGGTCGAGGTTGAGGTCGGCCGAGGCGTGCTCGCGGATCGCGGCCAGCGCCCGGTCCACCTCGGCGCGCTTCTGCGGACGCCCGGCCGCGTGCGCCTCGGAGTCCAGGAAGCTCTGCACGCCCATGCTGATCCGGGTGGCGCCGCGCGCGTCGAGCACCGCCAGCCGGTCGGGCGTGGCCGTGGCGGGGGAGGTCTCCACCGACACCGGGACCGCCGACAGGTCCACCCCGAACGCGCGCTCGGTGAGGTCGTAGACCCGGGTGAGCTCCTCGGCGGTCAGGTAGGTGGGGGTGCCGCCGCCCAGGGCGGCCCGGGCGAAGGCGGCGCCCTCCGGCAGCGCCCCGGCCACCGCCTCCGCCTGCCGCTCCAGCGCGTCCAGGTAGGCGGTGACCTGCTCGGCCGGGGGAGTGGAGCGGGTGAACAGGTTGCAGAACCCGCAGCGCATCTCGCAGAACGGGATGTGCGCGTACAGCGACAGCGCGCCGACGTCCTCGCCGCGCCACAGGTCGGCGAGCGCGGGGCGCTCGGCGAAGGGCCGGTAGGCGCTCTTGTGCGGGTAGGCGTAGACGTAGGACTGGTAGGGGGAGTCGGCGCGCACCGGTTCGGGGCGCGGGGTCAGGGCGGTGGTCACGCGGTCGCCTCCTGGGCGTCGGCGGGAGCGGTGCGTCCCCGTGGCAGGAACGCGTGGGCGTAGGGGACCGTCCAGACGGTCTCGTGACCGATCCGGTGGCCGGTGTAGCCGTCCTCCCCGTAGGCGGTGCCGTGGTCGGAGCACACGATCGCGAAGCAGGGGCGGCGGGCCGACATCGCGGCCAGCAGCGGCGGCAGGTGCCGGTCCACGTACTCCAGGGCCGCGGCGTGGCTGCGCCTGGTGTCGCCGTCCTCCCGGACGGCCCCGGGCAGGTGGAACCAGTTGGGCTGGTGCAGCGCCGACACGTTGAGCAGCAGGAACAGCGGCTGGTCCGCGGGGCGCTCCCCGGCGATCCGGGCCGCGCACGCCACCTGGTGCTCGAAGGAGCGGGGGTCGGTCACGCCGAAGGACTCCTCCCAGTGGCTCTCGGCGAACATGTCCGGGATGACCGAGCCCACCGCCGACCGCCGGTTGAAGAAGCCCGTGCCCCCCACGCAGGCCGTGTGGTACCCGGCCCGGGCCAGCCCGGAGGCCAGGTCGGGGGCGTCGAAGGTCCAGGTGCCGGGCGCGGTGGACACGCTGCCGGGGAACGCGGCGGCGAACAGGCGCGGGTGCGGACCGGGGGAGGCGGGGGTGGGCAGGAACCCGGCGAGCATCGCCAGGTGGGAGGCGTAGGTGAAGCTCGCGGGCGCGTGCCTGCGCTCCCACCGCCCGCCCGGCAGCAGCCGGGCCAGGTTCGGGGTGCGGCCCGCCTCGGCCAGCTCGGCGGCCACGTCGTGGCGGAGGGTGTCCAGGGTGAGCAGCAGGATGTCGTGCGTGCCCACCACGGCGTTCATGTCGGGTGCGGTGGTGTTCATGCTCTCTCGGGTTCGGGGACGGGGAAACGGCCGGTGGCCAGGGCGTGCAGCTGCTCGGCGTAGGTGTCGCGGCCCTCGTGCAGGACGCCGGGGAGCAGGTCGCCGAAGGCGTTGACCTCGCACACGGCGAACTCCCGCCACCCCGGGGAGGCCAGCAGGTCCACCCCGGCGTGCAGGGTGCGCGGGAAGCACGCGGCGGCGGCCTCGGCGGTGGCCATCGCCCGCGCCCAGGCGTGCGGGCCGACCGACTCCCGCAGGGCCGCCAGGTCGCCCCGGGCGTTGCCCAGGTGCAGGTTGGTCATGGGCGAGGACGAGGAGCGCACCACGACGTGGGCGGCCCGGCCCGCGACCACCACCACGCGCAGGTCCACGGCCCTGCCCGCGAACCCCGCCTTGGGCACCCACCGCTCCACGTGCAGGTGGTCGGGGGCCAGGGCGTCCACCACCGCCGCGACGTCCTCCTCGCTGGTGTAGGTGCGCAGCCGCAGGCTGTTGTACAGCTCCACGGACCCGTCGGCGCCCCGGACCAGGTCGGCCGACGTGATCGCGCGGATCCGCCCGCCGGAGGCGGTGGCCAGCGCCACCACGCCGGAGGCGGAGGAGCCGTGCGCGGGCTTGACGAACACCCGCGGCCAGCGGTGGGCGTCCATCGCCGCGCGCAGCGACGCGTAGCCGGTGACCGGACCGGGCAGGGCGGGCGGCACCGGCACCCCGGCCGCCGCCAGGCGGGCGTGGCAGCGCCGCTTGTCGCACATGTCCACCAGGTCCGCGGGCTCCTGGAGCAGGACCGCGCCCGGCGTGGCGCGCACCGCCTCGGCGAGCCGGTCCAGCGCGGCCCGGAACCCGGCGTGCTGGTCGCCGGTGCCCTCGGCCCGGTACAGGTCGGGGGTGCGCTCCCAGCCCCGCAGCAGGCGCTCGGTCTCGGCGTCGCCGCCCGGGGAGTCCACCCGGACCAGGGCGCCCTCCGGCAGCTCCACCGGCCCGGCGGCCAGCGCGCGCCACGGCACGACCACCGGTCCGGGCAGGCCGCGGGCCCCGGCCGCGGCGCCGAACAGCTCCAGGCGCCGGTGGCCGGGGACCCCCACCACGACCAGGGGGCGCCCGGGGGTCATTCGGCGACCGCCGTGTAGTAGTAGACCTCGGACTCCTCGTCCTCGTCGTCGTAGACGTCCGGCTCCCCGCGTCCGGACAGGTCGACCTCCACACCGGGCAGGGCGGCGCGGATCCGCTCGCACACGTCCTCGGAGACGTAGTGGTGGTGCAGGTCGAGCCGCTTCAGGTGCGCGAAGGCGGGAGCGGCCTCGACCAGGGCCCGTCCGCCCTCGTCGGTGAGGTCGCCCAGGGACAGGTCCAGGACCTCCAGGGAGGAGACGGCGGGGGCTCCGGCGATGACCGGGATCCAGGAGCCCAGGTTCTCGGCGTTGCGCAGTCCCAGCGAGCGCAGCCCGGGGAACGCCCTGCCCGACAGCACCGGTGCGAGGTCCTCCGCGGTGCTCCTGCCGCCGTACTCCTCCACGCCCAGCCACAGCTCCAGGTGCTCCAGGGCGGGCAGACCGGAGGCGCACACGTCCCGGACCACCTCGGGCCGCAGCCCCCCGCTCTGGACGGTGAGCCTGCGCAGCGAGGGGTGCTCCGCCAGGCGCAGGCCCAGGGCGCCGCTCCCGCCGCGCACCACCAGTTCCTCCAGGTGCGGCAGCGCGGCCACCAGCGGAGCGAGGTCGCACAGCTGGATCCAGGAGATCTCGTTCTCCTCCCGGAGGATCTCGCCGAAGAACAGCGCGCGCAGCCCGGTCAGCTTCGGGGCGAGCCCGAGCAGCGCGTCGACGACCTCGTCGGTCCGCATCTGGAAGTCCTGGTCGGGGACGTTGCCGACGACCAGGGCGCGGACCTTTTCCTGCCCCACCAGGACGGAGAACCTGTGCACGTACTCCGGGAGGCTCTCGAACGCCCTCGTCCGGTCGCCGCTCCCGTAGGAGCCCGGCAGCTCCGTGCGCAGCCGCCAGGCCACCGAGCCCGGGTCGGCGATGGCCTCGAAGAGCCGCCGGTACGACCGGGGGCGCTCCTCATGGAGCTCGCTCCGGTTGCGCGCCCAGTACATGGCGGTTTCGAGGTCGTCGCGGATGGTGTCCCACGAGTGGAACTCGACCACGGGCAGGCCCGCGAACTCGGTGACGTGGTGTCTGTTGGGCATCAGGGGGCTTTCCGGCTCAGGGTTTCGGGCAGGCGACGTCTAGCAGCCCGGAGTGACGCGTGTGACGCGGGGTTACTCCGAGACCGCGGTGAAGTAGTACACCCTGTCCCCGTGGGTGTGCGGCTCCCGGTGCTCGGACAGGTCGACCTCCACGCCGGGCAGGGCGGCGCGGACGCGCGCCTGCGTCTCCTCGGACAGGTAGTGGTGGTGCAGGTCCAGGCGGCGCAGCCCCGCGAACGCGGACGCCGCCTCCACCAGGGCCTGTCCGCCCTTGTCGGTGAGGACCCCCAGGGACAGGTCCAGGACGTCCAGGGAGGGCAGGACGGGGGCCTGGGCCAGGACGGGGATCCAGTCGTCGACGTCCTCGGCGTTGCGCAGGCCCAGGTAGCGCAGCTCGGGGAAGGCCTCACCGGAGAGCACCCGCGCCAGGTCGCCCGGGGTGGTGTCGCCCCGGTAGTCCTCCACGCCCAGCCACAGTTCGAGGTTCTCCAGCGCGGGCAGCGGCGAGGCGGCGACCTCGCGCGAGACCTGGCCGGGCAGGCCGCCGCTCTGGAGGACCAGGGTCCGCAGGGCGGTGTGCTCGGCCAGGGCCATCTCCAGCTTGCCGTCGCCCAGGTGGGGGTCGCCGGTGCCGCGCACGGTCAGCTCCTCCAACCGGGGGAACGCCGCGACCAGGGGCGCCAGGTCGGTCTGGTGGATCCAGGAGATCTCGTACTCCTCCTGGACGATCTCGCCGAAGAACAGCGCCCGCAGCCCGGGGAACGCGTCGGCGCTGCCGATGAGCGCGTCGCGCGGGACGGTCGAGGGCGGCTCCTCCTCGAAGTCGCCCCAGCCGCCGACGACCAGGGCCCGGACCCGACCGGTGTCCACGGCCGCGAGGAAGCGGGCGAAGTAGTCCCCGAAGTCCTCGGCCGGGTAGACCGACGAGACGCGCAGCCGCCACGCCACCGAGCCGGGGTCGGCGACCGCCGCGGCCAGCTCCTCGGGGGACTGGGCGGGCTCCTCGGCGTAGGAGCCGCCCTCCTCCTCCCCGATCGCGGGGAACTCGACCACGGGCAGGCCCGCGAACTCGGTGACGTGGTGGTTGTTGCGCATCGGGGGGGCTCCTACCTCGGGGTTTCGGGCAGGAACATATCTAGCAGCCCGGAGTGACACGACGGACGGCGCGGGCCCTACTCGGTGACAGCCGTGTAGTAGCCGGCCGAGTCGTAGTCGAAGTCCTCGTCCTCCCAGTCACTGCCGACCTCGCGGTCGGACAGGTCCACGTCCACACCGGTCCCGGCGAAGGCGGCCTGGACGTGCTCGCTCATTTCCTCGGACAGGTAGTGGCGGTGCAGATCGAGCCGCTTCAGGTGCCCGAACGCGGGAGCGGCCTCGACCAGGGCCCGAGCGCCCTTGTCAGTGAGGGTGCCCAGGGACAGGTCCAGGGTGTGCAGGCGGGAGGTGACGGGTGCCTCGGCGAGGACCGGAACCCAGTCGTCGGTGTGCTCGGCGTTGCGCAGGCCCAGCGAGCGCAGCCCGGGGAAGGCCCCGCCGGACAGGACCGGGGCGAGGTCCTCCGGGGTGGTGTCGCCCCCGTAGTTCTCCACGCCCAGCCACAGCTCCAGGTGCTCCAGGTTCGGCAGCCCGGACGAGACGATCTCGCGGGTGAGCTTCGCGGACAGTCCGCCGCCCTGGAGGGTGAGGCGGCGCAGCGAGTCGTGCCGGGGCACGTGCAGGCTCATGTCGGTCGTGCCGCGCACCGCGAACTCGGCCAGCCGGGGGAGGGCGGACAGGACCGGGGCCATGTCGCCCAGCTCGATCCACGAGACCTCGAGCTGCTCGTAGGTCACGTCGCAGTAGAAGAGGGAGCGCAGCCCGGTCAGGTCCGGCGCCACCTCCAGGAGGGCGCGCTTGACGGGGTCGGGACACTGCACGGAGAAGGTCTCCCGCATGTCCCCGAGCACGACGGCGGTGACCCGGTCCTGGTCCACCTGCGCGGCGAACCGCCGGTAGTGGTCCAGGGGCTCCTCGCCGGCGCTGAGGCGCCAGGCCGCCGAGCCGGGGTCGGCCAGGGCCGCGCCCAGTGCCGGGGGCGGGTACGGGCCGGGGTCGGTGAAGCTCCGGCCCAGCCACTCCGCCCTCTCGCGATCCTCCTCCGCCTCCCGCGCCCACCCCTCGGGGGAGCGGTACTCCACGACGGGCAGTCCGGCGAACTCGGTCAGGTGGGCGTCGAAGGCCACGGGGTCTCCCAGGGGTGTCGGAGGGTGTGCGTCCATGCCTACCAGCGCGCTCCGACATCCCCGGGCCGCCCGTGCCCGAGCGGCCCGCTCGGGGACGGGCGGTCCCCGGGACTACTCCGACACGGCCGTGTAGTAGGAGATCTCGGTCTCCCCGTCGTACGTGTCGACCTCCGGTTCCTCGCGTTCGGACAGGTCGACCTCCACCCCGGCCCCGGTGAGCGCCGCGCGCACCTCGTTCTCCGCCTCCTCGGACAGGTAGTGGTGGTGCAGGTCCAGTTTCGCGAGCCCGCGGAACACGGGCGACTCCAGCAGGGGCGGGACGTCCTCGTCGCGCAGGGTGCCCAGGGACAGGTCCAGGGTGTGCAGGCGGGAGGTGACCGGGGCCCCGGCGAGGGCCCGCACCCAGGCGCCCGTGTGCTCGGCGTTGCGCAGGCCCAGCGAGCGCAGCCCGGGGAAGGCCTCGCCGGACAGGACCGGCGCGAGGTCCTGCGCCGTGGTGTCGCCGCCGTAGTCCTCCGTCCCCAGCCACAGCTCCAGGTGCTCCAGGTTCGGCAGCCCGGAGGAGACGACCTCGCGGGTGAGCCTTCCGGGCAGTCCCCCGCCCTGGAGGGTGAGGCGGCGCAGCCCGTCGTGCTCCAGCGCCTCCAGGCCCAGGTGGGCGGTGCCGCGCACCGCGAACCCGGTCAGACCGGGGAAGGCGGTCACCAGCGGGGACAGGTCCCCGTGCTGGATCCACGACGCCTCGCACTCCGTGAAGACGAGGTCCGCGTAGAAGAGGGAGCGCAGGCCGGGCAGGCGCGGAGCGAGTTCCACCAGGGCGTCGCGGACGGCGTTGGAGGACGCGGCCTCGAAACCCTCCACGAGACTGCCGACCACGAGGGCGCGGACCGCGTCCGGGGCGCCGACGAACTCCAGGAAGCCCTCCAGGTACTTCCGGGGGCCCTCCGGGAGGTCGTCCCCGTACCGGGTCAGGTGCCAGGCCACCGAACCGGGGTCGGCGAGGCCGTCCCGCTCCGGGGACCGGGCGCCGGGCGGGACGGTCTCCCCGTGCCTTTCCAGGCGGCGGGCCTCCTGGTAGCCCGCGACGGGCAGACCGGCGAACCCGGTCAGGTGTTCGTGGAAGGTCAAGGGGTCTCCCGGAGGCTCGGAGGGCGTGTACGGCCATGCATAGCAGCACACTCCGACACCGCGGTCTCCTCCAGCACCGCCCTCATGGTCGGACACTCCAGGATGTCCGGCGCCTCGCAGGAGAGCGTGTGCGCCACCATGTCGCGGACCGCCCGCAGCCGGGCCATGCGCTCGTCCAGCCGCGCCAGGTGCTCGGCCAGGTGCCCGCGCCGCGCCGCCCCGTCCTCGGCGCCGAACAGCTCGCGGATCTGCTCCAGGCTGAACCCGGCCTCCTGGGCGCGCAGCACCAGCCCCACCCGGAGGCGCTGCTCGGGCGTGTACCGGCGCTGGCCCCCCGCGCGGCGGGACGGCTCCAGGACGCCGACCGACTCCCAGTGCCGCAGCACGTGGGTGGCCAGTCCGAAGGGCTCGGCCAGTTCGCCGATGGACAGCTCCGACTCGCTTGACTTCATGTGGACATTAACTTCCACACTGGGGCTCCGGTCAAGGAACCGAACCGAGGGAGGACACCGTGGACGAGCGGACCGAGCGGGTGCGCGGCGAGTGGGACCGGATGGCGCGGGGATACGACCGCGGCGCGGGAGTGCAGCGGGCCGTGCTCGGCCGCACCCGCGCCCGGCTGTGCGCCGGGGCGCGCGGCCGGGTCCTGGAGGTCGCCGTGGGCACCGGCCAGAACCTGCCGTACTACCGGGACGGGGTGGAGGTCACCGGGGTGGACCTGAGCCCCGGCATGCTGGCCAGGGCCCGGGAGCGGGCCGCCGGGCTGGACGGGCGCTTCACCCTGCGCGAGGGCGACGCGCAGGACCTGCCCTTCGGCGACGGGGAGTTCGACACCGTCCTGTGCGCGCTCGCCCTGTGCACCATCCCCGACCAGTACCGCGCCCTGTCCGAGATGCACCGCGTCCTGCGGCCGGGCGGACTCCTGCTGTTGGTGGACCACGTCGAGTACACCCGGTGGCCCCTGCGCGCGCGGGAGGCCCGCAGGGACCGGCCCCGGCGGCTGCCCCGGCACGTGGCCGCCGACGCGGGCTTCGCGGTCGACCACCACGACCGGACCGCGCTGGGTTTCGTGGAGCGCGTGGTCGCCCACCGCGTCGCCTGAGCGGCACCCGGGTGGGGGTCGCGGGATCCGGCCCTTCGCCTTGGGGGCGCAGGGACGTCCGAAAACCGGGCGCACGCGGCTCTCCGGGGCCGTTCCGGCGCTGCGGCGGGACTTCCCGCGGGCGCGGTGTGACAGTGTTCCCATGGCTACGCACAGCGAACTGCGAGACTTCTGGGAACGCCGTCTCGAAGGCGACTGGACCGAGAGCGGCGTCGGCTACCGGGCCCTGGGCCGCCCCTTCAACACGTGGATGTACAAGGTGCGCGAGGAGGTGTTCCTGCGTGAGGCCGCCCGCCTGACCCCCGGCCGGTCCGGCGCCAGCGTCCTCGACGTGGGCAGCGGCACCGGCTTCTACGTCCGCCTGTGGGGGCGCATGGGCGTCGGCGACGTCACCGGGTGCGACATGACCGACGCGGCCGTGCAGCGCCTGCGCGGCAGGTTCCCCGACCACCGGTTCGTCCGCCAGGACGCCGCCGACCTCGACGCCTTCGACGACGACTCCTTCGACGCGCTGTCCTGCATGGACGTGCTCTTCCACATCACCGACGACGAGCGCTACACCCGCGCCGTCGGGGAGTTCGCCCGGGTGCTGCGCCCCGGCGGCCTCCTCGTGGTCTCCGAGAACTGCCTCCGCCGCCCCGAGCAGCGCGGCGAGCACCAGGTCAACCGCACCCTGGAGTGGATCACGGACACCGCGGACCGGGCCGGGTTCGACCTGGTCCGCCGGGTGCCCATGCTCATGCTGATGAACGCCCAGGTGGACGCCCCCGCGCCCTGGCGCAAGGCGTGGGGCGGGGCCCTGCGCGCGGCCACCCTCACCGCGCCGACCGGGTGGCTCGCGGGCGCGGCGCTGTACCCGCTGGAGCGGCGCCTGGTCCGGGGCCGCAGTGAGAGCCCGACCACGGAACTGGTGGCGTTCCGCCGCCGGGAACGGGGGTAGGGGGAGAGTCCTGTGTCACGGGGGAACACGGGGCGGACGGGCCGCCGTCCGCCGGTGCCCCGGGATACGGTTGACGTCCACTTTGTACCAGGGGCGTCCGCGGTCGGGCCCGGCACCGCGGAGGTCCCTGCACGGGAGGCGACTGTGCGACGCTCCACCATCACCTCGGTGGCCAAGTGGGGGCTCGTCGGGCTGGTGACCACCCAGGTCGCCGTGGCCGCGACCCTCATGGGGGTCAACCACTGGCGCAGGAAGGTGCGGCCGCGCCGCGCCTTCTTCCCCCGCACGGCGCCCGCCGAGCTGCCGGTCGGCGACAGCGGGACCACGGCCACCGTGTACACCTACGGCGTGGACCTGTTCGAGGACATGATCGAGGCGATCCGGGGGGCCCGGCGCCGCGTCCTGTTCGAGTCCTACATCGTCAAGGACGACCGGGTGGGCCAGCGGTTCAAACGCGCGCTCATCGAGGCGGCCGACCGGGGCGTCGAGGTGTACGTCATCTACGACGGCTTCGCGAACCTGGTGGTGCCCCGGTCCTTCTTCCGCTTCCCGCCCAACGTCCGCGTGCTGGAGTACCCGGCCTTCCGGCCCGGCGTGCTGCTGCTGAACATCCGCAAGTCCGGCCGCGACCACCGCAAGATCCTCACCGTCGACGGCGAGGTGGGCTTCGTCGGCGGGTACAACGTGGGCTCGCTCTACGCCACCGACTGGCGCGACACCCACCTGCGCGTGACCGGCCCGGCGGTGTGGGAGCTGGAGAACGCCTTCAGCGACTTCTGGAACATGAACCGCAGGCCCCTCCAGCCCGAGCTGGAGAACTTCGGCGACCCCGACTGGGACGCGCACTTCCGCGTGCACCGCAACGTGCCCGAGATGCTCATCTACCCCATCCGGGCGATGTTCCTGGAGGCCATCGACCGGTCCAAGGAGCGGGTGCTGTTCACCCAGGCCTACTTCATGCCCGACCGGGAGTTCCAGAGCGCCCTGGTCGACGCGGTGGAGCGCGGCGTGGACGTCAACGTCCTCGTGCCGGAGGACTCCAACCACGTCATCGCGGACTGGATCTCCCGCAGCCAGTACTCGGTGCTGCTGCGCGGCGGCGTGCGCCTGTGGCTGTACCGCAACGCCATGGTGCACGCCAAGACGGCGACGGTGGACGGACGCTGGTCCACGATCGGCACCGCCAACGTGGACCGGCTGAGCCTGACGGGCAACTACGAGATCAACGTGGAGATCTTCGACGAGGGCGTGGCCGCGCACCTGGAGGAGGTCTTCGCCAACGACCTCGCCAACGCCCGCGAGCTGACCGAGTGCGAGTGGCGGGACCGCCCCTGGTACGCCAAGTTCGGCGAGGCGGTGCTGGCCCCCTGGCGCCCCTTCCTCTGAGGGGCGGGGGAGGGCGCCGCCCTCCCGGGCAGACCCGCGCCGGGCGGACGCCCGCTCAGGAGCGGCGGCGCTTGGGCGGCGGCCCCAACCGGTTGGGGAAGAACGGGTCCGGGTCCGTCTTGCGGGGCCGGGGCCCGCCCCAGTGCTGGGGGCCCGGATGCGGGGTGCGGTGGAGCGCCCCGGCGATGGCGGCGGGCGAGCCGCCCCGCTGCCGGACGGGCGTTCTGTCCGGCTCCTCCGACTGATCGTCCTGGAAGTGCTCCGTGTGCGCCATCCGTGTGACCTCCCCCGTCCGGTACCTGCTCCCGCTCCATGATCGGTCGGGCCGCCCCCCGGTGTCATGGCGACACGTGGGAGAACCGGCACCGTTGACCGGGGGAGACGCGGACGCGCGGAGCCCGGTCACGGGCCGGTCGGCTCCGGAGCCGCGCCGAACAACCGCTGGCGAGCCGTGTCGGCGTCCAGTCCGGTCTCCGCCAGGATCCGCGCGCCTGTGCTCTCGGGCACCCGGAGGATCCCGGTCAGGACGTGTGCGGCGGTGACCTCGTGCTGGGCCCGTGTGAGGCGCTCCCGTTGGCTCAGCGTCATGGCGTACCCGGCGTGCGGGGTGAAGGGCAGCCCCCTGCCCTCCGCGGGCGCCTCCGCCCGTCCGCGGCCGACCAGTTCGTCGACGCGGCGCAGGACCAGCGGCAGGGTGACGCCGTGTTCGAGCAGGAGCCGGACGGCGTCGTCGCGGTCCTGCCCGGTGTGGAGGAGGCCGAGCAGGAGGTGTTCGGTGCCGATCTCGGCGTGCCGGTGCGCCACGGCCTCCGAACGCGCCAGGCCGACGGCGGCGCGCACCGTGTCGCCGAGGTGGACGAGCACGTTCTCGCCGTCCCTGGAGGGGGTGTTCGTCTCCGACGCGTCGAGTGCGGTCCGGCGCAGCGCGTCGGGGTCGGCGCCCAGGGCGGCCAGGATCCGGACGGCGGTGCACCCGCGGTCGTGGAGCAGCCCGAGCAGCAGGTGCTCGGTCCCGATGTAGTTGCGCTTCAGGTCGAGGGCCTCGCGCAGCGAGTTCTCCAGGGCCTTCTTCGCACCGCCGGTGAAGGGGACGTGCCCTTTCGGCTCGGCGTCGCCCGAGGGGCGCAGCGCCACGGAGACGCGCTCCATCGCCTCGACGCCGAGGCCGTGTCCGGCCAGGCAGCGGCCTCCGGTGCTCTGGACCTCCAACGCCAGACCCATCAGGACGTGGTCGGTGTCGATGGTGTCGTGGCGCAGGCGTTTGGCCTGGGCCTGGGCCCGCACGACGATCCGGCGCGCGTTGGTGGTGAACCTCTCGAACACGGGTCCCTGTTTCCGGAGGAGGGGGCCGGGGCGGGCGCAGTCGGGAACGGGCCGCCGCGGAACGGACGGCGCCAGTCTTCCAGACACCGGGGACCGCGGCCTCCCGCCAGCCGTCCGCCGCGGCCTTCCGTCACCCGTCCGCCGCGGCGTGCTGCCTGCCGGCGCGCCGGATGCCGCGCCGGACGAGGCCGCGGACGCCCGGGAGCAGGACGGCCCGGATCGCCAGGTCGTTCATCCACACGTGCGCGCGGCTGGAGGGTGCGTACTGACGCGTCCCCCGGCGGGCGAGCGCCTGCCGCTTGCGGGTCTCGGGGCGCAGGCCCGCCTCCCACCGCGCCAGGGCCCCGGTGACGTCGTCGCCGTGCCGCTCCAGGGCGTCGCCGAGCCGGTCGGCGCCGCTGAGCGCGAGGGCCGCGCCGTACCCGGCGAACAGGGAGGGGCACCAGGCCGCGTCGCCCAGCAGCACCACCCGGCCGCGGCTCCACCGGTCCACGGATACCTGGCTGACGGAGTCGAAGTAGGCGTGGGACGGGTCGGCGCGGAGCTGGCGGAGCACGTCGGGCACGCCCCCGCCGAGGTCGCCGAAGGCCGCGGTGAGCGCCCGTGCCGGTCCCAGCGCCAGTTCGGCGTCCGGGTCCGCACAGCGGTAGGTGAAGAAGGCCGACGACCGGCCCGGCCCGAGGTTGACGACCGCCGCCGTGCGCCCCGGCCCGATGAACGTGGTGCCGGTCCCCTCCGGCACGTCCGGAGGGAGCCGGTCGAGCGGGAGCGCGCCCACGACGTGGTCCAGGTCGACGCGGAAGTCCGCCTCCGGACCGAACACGGCCGCGCGGACACCCGAGTGCAGTCCGTCGGCGCCCACGAGCAGGTCGGCGCGCTCGGTGGTGCCGTCGCTGAGCCCGACCCGGACGCCGCCGGAGTCCTGGGCCACTTCCAGGGCGGTGGTGCCGAAACGGAGGACCGCGGTCTCGCGCACGGCCTCGTACAGCGCCGATTCCAGGCTCTCCCGGAACACGGTGAGCGCCCGGTCGCCGAGGGCGGCCCTGGCGATCTCGGGAGGGACGGTGAACTTGTGCCGACCGTCGGCCCTCACCAGGGCCGTGGAGAACAGGCCGAGGTCGCTGTCGGACAGCGCGGGGACGAGGCCGAGGCGCTCGGCGGCGTCGTAGCCCCACCCGACCAGGTTCACCATGTAGCCGCCGCTGCGGCGGGGCCGGGGGGNCCACGAGCGTCTCCCACCCGGCCCGGTGGAGCCGCAGCGCGGCGGCGAGTCCGGCGATGCCCGCGCCGACGATCACCGCCCGCCCCGGCGGCGCACCGCCGTCCCCGCCACCGACACGCTGGGAAGCACCCTCGACGTTCGTCACCGCGACCTCCGGACCACGTTGGTATGAGCAAGCGTTCATACAAGTATGAGCACGTGTTCATACTGAGCGCAAGCCGGTGGCCCGGTGCGCGGAGGCCGACCGCGCCGGGGCCGGGCGAGGGCCTAGAATTCCTGGCATGCCACGTGGTGTCGCCATCCCCGAACTCAGGCAGCGGCTCTTCTCCGCGGCCGAGCGGGTGATCGTCCGGGAGGGGCCGGGCGGGCTCAGCGGCCGGGCCGTCACACGCGAGGCCGGTGTCGCCACCGGACTGCTGTACGCCCACTTCGCGGACACCGACGACTTCCTGGCCGCCTACGCCGTCGACCGGGGCTTCCAGGTCTGCGCCAAGGCCGCGGCCCTGCCGGGGCGCGCCGGTACGGGCGCGGTCGCGGACAACCTGGCCGAGGCCGTGCTGGCGACCTCGCCGACGGTCCTCCTGGCGCTGGCCAGGCTCATGGTCTCCCGGCCGGAGCTGGCCGGGCGCGTCCGCGCGGTCCTCGGCGACCGCACGGCCGGTCTGGAGGCGGTCGAGGCCGCGGCCGCGGCCTACCTCGGCGCGGAGCGGCGCCTGGGGCGCCTCCACGGGACCGCCGACCCCGAGGCCCTGGCGCTGGCGGTGGTCGGCGCGGTCCACCATCTCGTGCTCACCGGGGCGGAGGAGTCCGTGGTCCGCGACAGGATCCGGCGGACGGTGGCCGCGCTGGTCGCGGGTTCCACGGCGGAGGCCGACCGCCGGTAGCCGCCTGTGGGGGCCGTCGCGAGGTGGGGCCCGTGACGGGCCCCGGAAAGCGAACCGGGGCCCCTCCCGAAGGAGGGGCCCCGGTTCGCGCCGTACGGACCCCGGGAAAACCGACTGCAACCCCCGAGGTGCGGCCTCGCGTTGTCAGGGCTCGCTCCGCCTACCTCGCCGATCTGCGCGACCCCAGCCCCACGGGGTGCCTCGGGGGGGTCGGGGGTCTCCCCCCGGAAAGCATCGCGGGCTGCGGCGAG
>ANAW01000054.1:0-10290 GCA_000340945.1 Nocardiopsis synnemataformans DSM 44143
CCGGCAGGATTCGAACCTGCGGCACCCGCTTTAGGAGAGCGGTGCTCTATCCCCTGAGCTACGGAGCCATGGGTCTGACGCAGGTATGTCCTACCCCGTCACCGGACCAAGCCTAACCCAGGATAGGCGTGGATGGGGTGTCGGTCCGCCTCCTGCGGGGGCGGTTGGGGGACTCTGCGTGCATGGCGGAGTACGCTGACCTACGATTGGTTGTCCTGGTGCGGTGTGACGTTGTTCATGACGCATGTCGTGTTATGGCCGCATGTGTACCCTCGATAACGATGGGGGACCGGGCTCGGCGTTGACCAGCCCGGCGGTGACCAGGTGTTTCACCGAAGCCCGGAGCAGAGGGTGTCGGGGCGGGGAGGGGCCCGCCCGCGACCCGTTCCGGCCGGTGGACCGATCTCGCGTGGCCGCATGTGGACATGTAGTACGTTGCCTTGCGGTCACGGGTAGGTGTTCGAGGAAAAGCAGCCGGAGGATCATTCGTGCCGTTCACTTCTGATGCGGCGCGGCGCAGGTCCCGCGTACCGGGTGGCGGCGGGGCGCTCACCGCCTTCGCCCTGTCCTACCGGGTCCGCTTCGCACAGGCGCTGACGCTCACGCTCGTCACCGCGCTCCTGGTGGTGCCGGTGCCCGCCGGTGCGCTGGAACCCGCCGAGGCGAGCCTGGAGGAGTTCCGGGAGAGGGCCGAGGCCGCCTCCCAGGAGCTGGAGGAGGCCAACCAGGACCTCGTCGACCGCCAGGAGGCGTTGGAGGACGCCCAGACGGAGCTGGTCCAGACCATCTACGACCTCCAGCAGACCGAGCTCGAACTCAACGAGATGCGCGAACCGCTGGCCCAGCTGGCCAGCACGCTGTACAAGCAGCCCGACGGCGGCATGCTCGCCGTCCTGGCGTCGGGGACGCTCACCGAGGACCTCCAGATCCAGTCCTACGCGGCGAAGATCTCCCAGGACAACCAGGCGCTCATCCAGGACGCCACCGACCTGCGCGAGGAGCAGGTCGAGCTGGCGAGCCAGGCGCAGGAGCTGCAGACCACCACCCAGCTCGAACAGGTCGAGCTGGCCGCGGACATCGAGGCCCTGCGCGAGCGGTCCGAGCAGACCACCAACGAGCTCGTGCAGGAGCTGGAGGACCGCGGCATCGACCCGGAGGCCTACATGGCCGCCGGGGACTGCGACCCGGCCGCGGCCTCGAACGCCAACGGGGCGGCCAACGGCCTGCTCCCCGCCAACTCCCTGTGCGACCTCTACGACGACAAGAAGCTGCGCGCCGACGCGGCCGTGGACTTCCTCCAGCTCAACGCCAGGTACGTGGACGAGTACGGCGAGAACATCTGCATCACCAGCGCCTACCGCGACCTGCCCAACCAGCACCGCGTCTACGGCCAGGTCGCGCCGGGCTTCGCGGCCGTCCCCGGCACGAGCAACCACGGCCTGGGACAGGCGATCGACCTCGGCTGCGGCATCCAGAACTACCGGTCCGACCGCTGGCTCTGGATGGAGGCCAACGGCGCCGACTTCGGGTGGATCCACCCGGCCTGGGCCAAGTCCAGCCCCTTCGAGCCCTGGCACTGGGAGTACACCGGCTGATCCTGGTCCGGTCCTTCCGGGGTCGGCCCGCACGGGGCCGCCCCCGGCGTGTTCGGCCGCCTCAGGCGGCGGTCTCGGGCACCACCTCGCTGGTGCAGTGGGCGCAGCGGGTCGCCTTCTTGCTGATCTCGGTGCGGCAGTGCGGGCACTCGCGCGTGGTGGCCTCCTCGGCCCTGACGAAGCGCTCCACCACCTTGGCGACGGGCAGTACCACGAAGAAGTACAGGATCGCCGCGGTGATCAGGAACGAGATCAGCGCGTCGACGAACGCCCCGTACAGGAACCGGCTCCCGTTGATCTCGAAGTAGAGGTCCCCGAAGGTGGGGACCCCGCCGAAGATGCCGATCAGCGGGGTGACGAAACCCTCGGTGAACGCGGTGATGAGGTTGGCGAAGACCGCGCCGATCACGACCGCGACCGCCAACTGCACCAGGTTGCCCTGGAGCAGGAACTTCTTGAAGCCTTGCATGGATACAAGCCCTACATACTCGTGGTGTCCGTACGGGCGCCGGAGCGGGATTCCCCTGGTGGGAGCCCGCGGCGCCCGGCCAGCTTTGCCCACCGGAGGTCGCCGGTCAACCGCGGATGGTGATGGACAGCCGTGAGTCGGCCGCGTGGCCCGCCAGACTCCTGGCCTCGACGGGCGTGGCCGCGATGACGATCAGCGCGCCGCCCTCCCCGCCGCCCGGGGACTCCTCCTCCGGGAGGGCCAGGACGGGGCGGTCGCTGGCCACCTCCACGGCGGGGCCCGCGCGGGCAGGAGCGAGGTCGTCGCGCCCCCTGGCGGCGAGGACGTCCACCCGGCTGCCGGGGGAGAGCAGGCCCACCGCGCCGGGGTCGGCCACCCGCACCGGGACGGCGACCAGGCCGGGCCCGTAGGGCCGCGCGGGAGGGTCGGCGAGCCGGGCGTCGGTGATCACCTCTCCCCGGCGCACCGGGGCGTTGAGACGGAGCCCGGCGGTCGCGGTGTCGGCCGCGAGCGCGCCGCCCGGCACGGACCCGGCGGGCAGGTCCCGGGCGGTGAGCTCGCCGTCGGTGAGGGGGTCGGTCGCGCCGAGGTCGCGGGAGGCGACCAGGACACGGGTGGTGGGCACGGGCGGAGGGCGTACGGCCAGGACGGCGCTGAGGAGCGCGGCGGCGGCCAGGAGGGCGGCGACGACGCGCCGGTGCCGGTCCAGGAGCCGGGTGAGCGCGCGCCGGTGCCGGTAGGGGAGGGGTGCGGCGTCGGTCATACCCCCAACGCTAGGTCGCGGAGGGGCCGTTCGGAGGTTGTCCACAGGCCCGATCGCGCGGGCTGTACTCCGGGGCCGGGCACTGACGCGCGGGCGGGTCCGCGAGGCGGCCGGAGCGCGGGCCGCGCCCCTGGCCTGAGCGCTGACGCCCCCGGCCGGGGAGGCGGCGGGCGCCCGCCCGGCGCCCCCGTGCCGGGGCCGGACATGCCGCGCGCCGCCGAGGGGTCGGCGGCGCGGTGGCGGTCAACGGCCCGGCGGGTCAGCTCGTCGCGGCGGTGGCGCTGGTGCTGCCGGCCTTGCTCGCGGTGCTGGTGCTGCTGCTGTTACTGCTGCTGGTGTCCGAGGAGGAGCCCTTGGCGTCCGAGGAGGTGGACGGGGTGGAGGAGGAGTCGGTGGAGCCCGAGTTCCCGCCGTCCTTGCCCTCACCGGAGCCCGAGCCGGTCAGCACGGAGCTGTTGGAGGACTTGCCGCTGTCGGTGCGGTAGAAGCCGGAGCCCTTGAAGACGATGCCCACGGCGGAGTACACCTTGCGCAGGCGGCCCTCGCACTCGGGGCAGACGGTCAGCGCGTCGTCGCTGAAGCTCTGCACGACCTCCATCTGGGCGCCGCACTCGGTGCACGCGTACTGGTACGTAGGCACTGTTCGGGTCCTCCTTGCTGGCACTCTCGCCCGTTGACTGCTAAATAGTACGCGCTCGCCGACCGGAGCCGTGACAGGGCCTCGCCTACGGGGACCGGTACGGGGGTGCGCGTGGCCGGGCGCCGGGCGCCGCCGGGGCGCGACCGCCAGCGACAACGCCCCCGGCGTCCGGGTTAATCCCGCGCCCCGGGCGCTCCGCCCCTCCAGCCGGGCCCCTTCGGCCCGGCCGCTCCAGCTCAGCCGCTCCGGCCCAGCCGCTCCCGCTCAGCCCGCCCGCCCGGCCACACGCCCGTGCCGAGGACCCGAACCCCGCCGGACGGGGTGACCACGGCGTCCACGGGCCGGTCGTGCGCCTCGGCGGGCAGCGACTCCACGAACTCCCCGTCGTGGACCAGGGCGATCGCCGGGGTGTGCGGGCCCTTGCGGGCCAGCGCGCGGTCGTAGCACCCGGCGCCGCGCCCCAGGCGCGTTCCCCGCCGGTCCACGGCCAGGGCCGGGCAGACCACCGCGTCGGCCCGGGCCAGCGCGTCGGGACCGTAGCGGTGGCCCGCGGGCTCCAGCAGCCCGTGTCCGGCCGGGGCCAGGGACTCGGGCCCGTCGAAGGCCGCCCAGTCCAGCTCGCCGCCGGGCAGGAACACGGGCAGCAGCACGTAGGCGCCGCGCTTCCACAGCGCCGCCACCAGCTTGCGGGTGTCGGGCTCACCGCCCACGGAGTAGTAGCAGGCGACCGTCCCGCCCATGGCCAGCCACGGGACGTCCAGCAGCGCGTCGCGGACCGCCGACCCGGCCCGGGAGCGCTCCTCCGGGCCCCGGGCGCGCCGCCGCTCCAGGAAACCCCTCCGCAGCCCGGCCTTGGCCTCACGCAGCTCGCTCTCGCCCATGGACCCAGTGTCGCACCGCCCCGCCCCCGGCCGGGTGCCCCGTGCGGTGAACACGCGGTGGCGGCCCGACCTCCGCCACCCGAAACCGTCGGGACTTCTTGGCGCCCTCCTGTGTGTGCAGACGCTGAGACGGCCGACCGCTGTCCTAAAGTGCCGACATGAACGACTCCACCGACCAGAAGCGACCCTCCGGTTCCGTGTCCGTCACGAAGGCGGTCGTACCCGCCGCGGGCCTGGGCACGCGTTTCCTGCCCGCGACCAAGGCCACGCCCAAGGAGATGCTGCCGATCGTGGACAAGCCCGCGATCCAGTACGTCGTGGAGGAGGCGGTGGCCGCCTCCCTCCAGGACGTCCTGATGATCACGGGCCGCAGCAAGCGCTCCATCGAGGACCACTTCGACCGGGCCTACGAGCTGGAGGAGGCGCTGGAGGCCAAGGGCGACGACGCGCGGCTGCGCTCGGTGCGCGAGTCCAGCGACCTCGCCCAGGTGCACTACGTCCGCCAGGGCGAGCCGCGCGGCCTGGGCCACGCGGTGCTGTGCGCGGAGGCGCACGTGGGCGACAACCCCTTCGCCGTCCTGCTGGGCGACGACCTCATCGAGTCCGCCGACCTGCTGCGCCGCATGATCGAGGTGCGCGAGCGCCACGGCGGCAGCGTCGTCGCCCTCATGGAGGTGGAGCCCGAGCAGGTGTCCCTGTACGGGTGCGCGGGCATCGAGCCCACCGACGAGGAGGACGTCGTCACCGTCACCGACCTGGTCGAGAAGCCCGCCCCCGAGCAGGCGCCGAGCCGCTGGGCGATCATCGGCCGCTACGTCTGCGACCCGGCGGTCTTCCCCGTCCTGCACGAGACCCCGCCCGGCCGGGGCGGCGAGATCCAGCTGACCGACGCCCTGCGCGAGCTGGCCCGGCGCAAGCCCGAGGACGGCGGCACGGTGCACGGCGTCCTCTTCCGCGGCCGCCGCTACGACACCGGCAACAAGGCCGACTACATCCGCACGGTCGTGGACTTCGCCTGCCGCCGCCCCGACCTCGCCGACGAACTGCTGCCCTGGCTGCGCGACTTCGTCGACCGCGCGCAGGCCCAGCGCCCCTGACCGGAGACGCCCGAGCGCTCCGACCGGGGCCCGGCGCGCCGCACGCGGGGCCGGACGCGGCGAGAATGGGGCGTGAGCCGTCTCCTGAGGGAGGGGAGGCGGGGCCACCAACAGGAACCGCGAACCGGGAGGAACCCCCGTGAAGAGCGTCGAACAGCACGTCGCCGATGTCCTGGCACTGATCCCCGATCCCGTGCCGACCGAGCTGGACCTGCTCCAGGCACACGGCGCCGTGCTGGCCGAGGCCGTCACCTCGCCCGTGTCGCTGCCGGGCTTCGACAACTCGTCCATGGACGGGTACGCGGTGCGCGCCGCGGACCTGGAGTCGGCCTCGCCGGACAGCCCCGTGCGGCTGCCGGTCGTCGCCGACATCCCGGCGGGCGACCCCTCCCCGACCGCGGTCCTGCCGGGCAGGTCCGCCCGGATCATGACCGGCGCGCCCATGCCCTCGGGGGCCGACGCGGTGGTCCCGGTCGAGTGGACCGACGGCGGCACGGCCACGGTGACCTTCGACCGGCCGGTGAAGGCGGGCAACGCCGTGCGCCGCGCCGGGGACGACGTCATCGCGGGCGCCACCGTGCTGCGGCCCGGCGTGCGCGTCGGCCCGGGGGAGATGGGCGTCCTGGCGGCCGTCGGGCGCCGCTCGGTGCCCGTCTACGCCCGCCCCCGTGTGATGGTGCTCTCCACCGGCGAGGAGCTGGTCGAGCCCGGGCGCCCGCTCGGCCCCGGCCAGATCTGGGAGTCCAACAGCTTCATGATCGCCGCCGCCGCGCGCGACGCCGGGTGTGAGGTGCACCGCCACGGGTTCGTGGGCGACCACCCGCAGACGGTGCGCGACACGCTGGAGGACCTGCTGGTGCGCGCCGACATCGTGGTGACCACGGGCGGGGTGAGCATGGGCGCCCACGACGTGGTCAAGGAGGTGCTCACCCGCGAGGGCACCGTGGAGTTCACCCAGGTGGCGATGCAGCCGGGCAAGCCCCAGGGCTTCGGCGTGATCGGACCGGACCGGACCCCCATCGTCACGCTGCCCGGCAACCCGGTGAGCGCCTTCGTGTCCTTCCAGGTCTTCGTCCGGCCCGCGCTGCGCCGCCTGCGCGGACTCGACCCCCGGCCGCTGCCGAGCATGCGCGCCCTGCTCACCTCGCCGGTCACCTCCCCGCCCGGGCGCCGCTCCTTCCTGCGGGCGGTGCTGGAGGAGTCCCCCTACGGACGCGACGCCGAGTCCACGGTGTCCCCGGCGCTGCACCAGGGCTCGCACCAGCTGTCCGCCCTGGCCGGGGCCAACGCGCTCGTGGTGGTGCCCGAGGAGGTGACCGAGCTGGCCGCGGGCAGCCGCGTCGAGGTGGTGCGCCTGCCCGAACCGGTCTGAGCCGCGCCCGCCCGAGCCCGCCCGGGCCCGCGGACCTGTGGACGGGGAGCGTCCGAAAGTGCCGTACGGTCGTGGTGGCGCGCTCCGGCGCGCCCGGACCCGGCCGCCCGGCCGCGTCCCGCGTTCGAGCGGAGGAGTTGGCGGACCCATGACCGACACCCCACGGCGTGAGGGGGCCGACCACCCCTCCGGGTTCACCCACCTGGACGGATCCGGCGCCGCGCGCATGGTCGACGTCTCGCAGAAGGCGGTCAGCGCGCGCACCGCCACCGCCTCGGGCCGGGTGCTGCTCGGCCCCGAGGCCGTCGCCGCCCTGCGCGGCGGAGAGGTTCCCAAGGGCGACGCCCTGGCCGTCGCCCGGATCGCCGGGATCCAGGGGGCCAAGCGCACCCCCGACCTGGTGCCCCTGTGCCACCCCATCGCCGTGCACGGCGTGGACGTGGACCTCACCGTCGTGGACGCGGGCGTGGATATCCGCGCCACGGTCCGCACCGCCGACCGCACCGGCGTGGAGATGGAGGCGCTCACCTGCGTCATGGCCGCCGCCCTCGGGCTGGTGGACATGGTCAAGGCGATCGATCCCGGGGCCGAGGTCACCGGGGTGCGCGTCGAGGAGAAGACCGGCGGCAGGAAGGGCCACTGGAGGCGTGGTGACTGAGGCCGCGGCCCCCGCCCCCCGCGTCGCGGTCGTCACGGCGTCCAACCGGGCGGCGGCGGGCGTCTACCCGGACCGCTCCGGACCTGTGGTCGCCGAGGGCCTGCGCGGGATCGGCTGCGCGGTCGTGGGGCCGTGGGTGGTCCCCGACGGCGAACCGGTGGCCCAGGCCATCGGCCGCGCCCTGGACGAGCGGCTCGACGCCGTCGTCACCACCGGAGGCACCGGGCTGACCCCGCACGACCACACGCCCGAGGCGACGCGCGCGCTGCTGTCCTACGAGATCCCCGGGATCGCCGAGGCGCTGCGTGCGGCGGGCCGGGACAAGGGCGTGCCCACGGCGATCCTGTCGCGCGGCCTGGCCGGGGTCGCCGAGCGCGCGGGGCACCGGATGCTCGTGGTCAACCTGCCCGGCTCCCGGGGCGGCGCCGCCGACGGGATGGAGGTGCTGGCGCCGGTGCTGCGGCACGCGGTGGACCAGCTGCGCGGAGGGGACCACGCCCGCTCCGAATGACACCGGAGAATGACCGGAATCACATCCCGGGCATTCCGACCGTTGAGAATTCCTTGGGACAGGGCCGGTTTTCGGTACGGGAGTATTGGAGTTAGGAATCATCCGATTCTTGCCCGCTGGGGTGACGACAGCCATGCCGCGCCCCGGGGAGTGGAATACTGGAGCCCGTCACCGGCGACGGGAACCCGACGCCTCCGTGTCCGGTGTCGCACCGCTGGGCTACGGTGCCGAGGGCATCGAAGGGACGGTCGTGAATCGCAGACATGGGTGGCCCGTCACCCTCCAGGAGGGACCGGTCGTACTCCGGCCACTGCGGCTCCGCGACGCCGCGGCGATCCGGGACACGCGCTCGCGCAACGAGGAGTGGCTGCGGCCCTGGGAGCCCACCTATCCGGAGATGCCGCTGCGTACCACCGGGCTCACCCCCTACGTCTCGATGCTCCAGTCCATCCGCCACGAGGCCAGGCAGGGCCTGTCCATGCCCTGGGCGATCCTCTACGAGGACAGGTTCGTCGGTCAGATCACGGTGGGGGCCATCGTGTGGGGCTCTGCCAGGTCCGCGCAGGTCGGGTACTGGATCGACAGCGCCCACGCCGGGCTCGGCATCACCCCGACGGCGGTCGCGCTGGCCGTGGACCACTCCTTCTTCCGCGTCGGGCTGCACCGGATCGAGGCCAACGTCCGGCCCGAGAACCGGGCGAGCAGGCGCGTGGTCGCCAAGCTGGGCTTCCGCGACGAGGGCGTGCGCAGGAGACAGCTGCACATCGACGGGGCCTGGCGCGACCACATCTGCTACGCGGTCACCGCGGAGGAGGTCCCCCGGGGACTGCTCTACCGGTGGCGCCACGGGTCGTCTTCCGGACCCTCGGAGGAACCCGGTTCCGGACCCGGTTCCGCTTTGGGGCCACAGGGCCCGAACGGCGGCCGGGATCCGCGCGATCCGGCGAGTCCACACCCGGGGCCGAACTGAACGTGCCAACATCACAGAAGCATCCGGAACTTAAACCTGACTTTAGTGACATTGACTCATTACTTTGCGTTGAATTGGGACTGCACTCCGCAGTCGTTGACTGACCTGCACTTTCACCCCCGGGGTCAGGGCGTCCGAAACTGAGAGTCCACAATCTTGCGACACTCCGGTCAGAATGTGGCGCATTTATGGACACGGGGTCGTACCGTGCGGAACATAGACGCATTGACGATGCGGGCAACGCGTGGATATGGCGCACCGGAAACTCCCCGGGACCGGGGAGGGGAGGGGGCGACGTCGCCGAGCGGGACGTCTCCGTCCCCGGGAGCACCACGCGGCGCGGTGTCGACGAGGTGTCGATCAACGTCCAGTGGCCGTCATCGTGAGGAGGGGTGATGAGCAGCTCTCCTCTGTACCTGGCCATCGTGGTGGTGTGGCTCATAGTCCTGGTGCCGATGCTGCTGCGGAAGGACCCCGTGGACACCTTCCACGAGGACCAGCGGGAGGACGAGGAACCCGAGGGCGGTGAGGCCGGGGAGGACGCCGAGGGGCGTGCGCAGGACCCGGACGCCACCGAGACCCAGGTCCTGCGCCGCGGCGACTACGACACCGCTCCGGCGGACGCCCCCGCGTTCCGCGGGGACGCGCCGCGCCCGGGGCGGTACCGCGCCGAGTCCGGGCCGCGCGCCCGCGTCATCGCCCGCCGCCGCCGTCGCACCACGACGCTGATCCTGGTGAACGTCGCCACCTTCGCGGCCGTCGCCTTCGGGCTGGGGCCCTGGTGGGCGGCCGCCCCGCCGGTGCTGCTGTTCGCCGGCCACCTGGTCCTGCTCCGGGAGGCCGCCAAGGCCGATGCCGAGCGCAGGGAGGCGGCCCTGCGGGCCCGCCGCCGGGAGGTCCGGCGCGCCCGCCGGGACGAGGCCGAGCGGCGCCGCGAGGCCGAGCGCGAGGCCGAGCGCGAGGCCGAGGTGATCGCCCTCAAGGAGCGGCGCAGCCAGGTCTACGACCAGTACGCGGACGCCCGGCTGCGGGCGGCGGGGGACTGACCCGGGTTCGGCCCGGTCCCGACCCGGGAAAACCCGGTTCGGACCACTCCGGGTTTCCTGCTAGTCTGGATCTCGTCTTCGGGGCTATGGCGCAGTCCGGTAGCGCACCTCGTTCGCATCGAGGGGGTCTGGGGTTCAAATCCCCATAGCTCCACCGCAGACAGCAAGGCCCCGTCCCACCCGTGGGACGGGGCCTTCGCCGTGTTCTCGGGAGGCTTCCGGGAGATGTGCGGGCTCCGGTCCGGAGGGGGTGCTGCTGTTCCCTGCGGCGGGGGGGGGGTTTCGGGG
>ANAW01000055.1:0-368 GCA_000340945.1 Nocardiopsis synnemataformans DSM 44143
GGGGTGCCGGTACCCGTCCAGCGTACTCCGCGCCCGCGCGGCGGAGCCGGCGCACAAAATCTTTACAGTGGAAACTTACCGTCGTAGGGTGCGGGGTTATGGCAGACGGATACCACCACGGGAACCTCAGGGCCGCCGTCCTGGAGAAGGCGGCCGAGGTCATCGCCAGGGAGGGGCCCTACTCCTTCAGCCTGCGCTCGCTGGCGCTCGAACTCGGGGTCAGCCACACCGCCCCCCGGCACCACTTCGGCAGCCGAGAGGGCGTGCTCAACGCCCTGGCCGCCGAGGGCTTCCGCGAGCTGGCCGCGCGGCTGCGGGCCAACCGCGAGTCCGGCGGGGGCTTCCTGGAGGCGGGGGGGGGGGACGGG
>ANAW01000056.1:0-16304 GCA_000340945.1 Nocardiopsis synnemataformans DSM 44143
CGGCTGCGGGCCAACCGCGAGTCCGGCGGGGGCTTCCTGGAGGCGGGTGTGGAGTACGTGCGCTTCGCGACCGGTCACCCGGCGCACTTCGACGTGATGTTCACCCCCAGCCTGCTGAGCGGGGACGACGCCGAGCTGAACGCCGCGCGCACGGCGGCCCTGGACGAGCTGCGCGCCGGTGTGGAGTCCCTGGCCGAGGAGGGCCGGGAGGTCGAGGACGCGGCCGCCGCCATGGTCGCGGGCTGGTCGGTCGTGCACGGCATCGCCACGCTCTCCCTCACCGGCAACCTGGAGGGCTCGGGGTTCGGGGACCTGTTCCGCGGCGCCGACCTGCTCACCGTCACCCGCCGCAGCGCAGGGCTGCTCTTCGGCCCGTCCTCCACCGCCCGGGGCCCCTCCGCGGGGGAGTAGGCCCGCCCGGGTCGGGTTCCGGCCGCCCCCGGGAACGCGTGCCGTGGGCGGCGCCGCGCCTCCCCGGCGCCCCTGTGGGGTCCCCCGCGCGCAGGACGCGCCCACGCGGGCGATCCTGGTGCTCCTGGGACTCGTGGTGCTCCTGGTGTCGAACGGGCGGCAGCGTCCGGCTGGCGGCCCTCCGGCGGCCACGGGCCCTCCCCCGGCGCGGCTCCGCCGGGAGGCGCGCCTCAGCGCCCGGAGACGTACTCGGCGCGGACGGCGTAGATGGCGGCCTCCGTGCGCGAGTGCACCTGGAGCTTCTCCAGGATCTTGCGGACGTGGTTCTTGACGGTGTTCTCGGTGATGAACAGCCGTTCCCCGATCTCCCGGTTGTTCAGGGAGCGGGCCAGCAGCTTGAGCACCTCGGTCTCGCGCCGGGTCAGCTCGGGGATGGACGCGCGGCTGGGCGGGGCGCTCTCCTGCTTGGCCAGCTCGGCGAACTCCCCGATGAGCTTGGTCGCCATCGCCGGGTTGATGAACGAGTCGCCCTTGACGATGGCGCGCACCGCCTCCGCGAGTTCCGTCACCGAGATGGCCTTGAGCAGGTAGCCCGTCGCCCCGGCCTTGAGCGCGTCGAAGAGATCGCTCTCGTCGTCGCTCATGGTCAGCATGACGAACCTGGTGTGCGGCGCCGCCTCACGGATGCGCGAGCAGGCGTCGATGCCGCTGGTGTGCGGCATCATCACGTCCATGATGACGACGTCCGGACGCAGTTCGGCGGCCAGGCGGACGGCTTCCTCCCCGTCGTTGGCCTCGCCGACCACGTCGATGTCGGCCTCCTCGTCCAGGACGGACACCAGGCCCCGGCGAAACAGCGCGTGGTCGTCCACGACCATGGCGCGGATCGGGGCGGCCGGAGCCGGGGGCTCCCCGGGATAGGGGGCCTCGGCGGGAAAGAGGGGGTGCGCGCTCATGGGTTCCCTACCCGTCCCGTCCCTGGCCGCGGAACGGGCTCTCGCGCACCGGCGCCCCGGGTCTGTCCAGGCGGTTGCGGTACGGGCATGTCCAACCGCCGGCCGGGAGGAGAAGGGCCGGCAGGGGGAAAGAGACGCGCATGGAGACCTCCTGCTGGGGCTGCCCATTGTCTCATGTGCGCCCGGCGAGCGGGGTGGTAACGAACGAACTCACCGCCCGCTACCCGGGGCACACCCGAAGGAAACGGTGCGAACGACACCGCGGGGACGGTCGCGGAAGGGTGTCACCGGCGTGAGCGTCCGGGAAGGGGGAAGCGAGATATGCGGTTTTGTGCATGTCCGAAACGGGTACTCCGGGAGACTCCCTCCCGGAGGCGCGCTCGGGGAGCCGGACCGGAGGCGCCATGACCCAGAGTCACGATCAGACAGAACGGATGTGATGGTGCAAAGCTGGGCATAGTTCCGCTTTCCGACATTCTGTTCGACGGGTTCTCCCTGGTAACCGCCCGTGTTGTTCCTCGGAGTCGCTCCCGGGCGCGCCGCCGGATATCCCGATTTCCCGTTCCGGGGAAATGGGAGCGCCGTCGCTCTCCGTTATATTCATGGCGTGGATTTGACTCGGCCGATGTCCCGTTTTGGCAGGCCGCCAAGTAGGGATACGTTCTGTCGAAGGTAATGGGAGCCCTTCTGAACTGCGGAAACGGGTCAGGATTCGGTTATTTGGAGGATGCTTCGGCGGGCTTTGGTGGTGCCTGTGTCATAAAATGATGAACGTTCGTCTACGGGGCTTGCGGGCGGAGAGCGCCCTGCGCCATCGTGGTCCTGGGATGGGCTGGAAACCATACGAAAGGTAGATGCCATGACCACGCACGTTATTACCGTCCGTGACATCGGATGGTCCTGGCAGTAACCAGCCAGCCGAAAGGGTTCCGCCGAACCCCGGCAACAGGGACCCGACCGGACCCCCGAGGACCGGTCGGGTCCCTTCCTCGTCCCCGGCGGCCCCGTCCGGCCCGCGCCGCCGCCGGAAGGCCCCGGGACGGGGATTTGACCGGGCGCGGCACCGGGTAGGGATCCGGACACCGAGACCGGCCCCGGCAGGGGCCCACCGCGCGACCGTGAAGGGGCGGACCGTGTCCGACTCCCCGAAGTACCCCGGCGGATACCATCCCGAAGAGCCCCCGCCGCAGGACCCCCCGGCCCCGCCGCAGGGCCCCGTGTCCCCGCCGCAGGGCCCCGTGTCCCCGCCGGAGGACCTCCGGCCCCCGCAGGAGTCCGCACCGGTGGGCGGATACGAGCCCCCGCCCCCCGAGCCCCCGCCTCCCGGACCGCGCGAGACCACGGTCGAACCGGTGGAGGAGGAGCCCGCGGTCGCGGCGGAGCGCTTCCGGCGCACCACTCCGGCCCGGCGCAAGGTCATCCCCGCCCGCAGGGGCGGCGGGCACTGGCGGCTGCTCGCGGGAACGACGACCTACGTGATGGTGGTCGGCGGGATGGCCGACTACGTCGATCCGCAGACCCGCGCGCTCGCCCACCTGGTGTTCTGGCTGCTCATCGGGGCCGCGTTCCTGGTCACGCTCAACCGCGAGCGCCGCCACGGCTGGGAACCGGGTGTGCGCTGGCCCTGGCTGGCCGGGGCCTTCGGCGGAGCGCTGGCGGTGGAGGTCCTGGTCCTGGCCTTCGGGTCCCCGGCGATCATCGTGGGCTCGGTGATCCTGCTGGGCCTGGTGATGTTCGTGCTCATGCTCGTGGGGTGAGCCCGCGGGACCGGCGCGGAGGGCGGGGGAGGGGCGTCCCCGGGGACCGGCGTCAGGTGGCCTCGTCGTCGAAGGGAGGGCGCTTGCCGTTCAGCCGGGCCACGGGCTTGCTCTCCTGCTCCTCTTCCTCCCAGAAGTGCTTCTGCACGAAGCGCCGGGGGTTGAGGTCCTGCACGTCGAAGTCCTTGAACTCCGGTCCCAGCCCCTCCCGGATGTCGTTGGAGGCGGAGTTGGCCATCGTCCGCAGCTGGCGCAGTACCCTGCCCACCTGCTGGGCCGCCTTGGGGAGCTGGTCCGGACCGAAGATCAGCAGCGCGAGCAGGAGGAGGACGACGAACTCTCCTCCGCTGATGTTGAACATGCGCGACCTCAGTCCTTCGGTGTACCGACCGGCTTCAAGCAGGTTAACCGGTATCGGGAGGCTTGGGTAACCCTCACCCCGGCCGTCCGGAGGGAGGACGCGGACCAGCCCTCCGCTCGGCGAGCGGAGGGCTGGGTACAGGTGCTCCACCCGGTCCCGGCTGCTCGGGTGCGCCGTCAAGTAAGGGAACGCGGGGGCGGAGGGCGCCGTCGGGCGACCGGGGATTCCGCCGACCGCGTGGAAGGAACGGCTCTAGATCGCTTTGACGTCAGCGGCCTGCGGGCCCTTGGGGCCCTGGATGATGTCGAAGGTGACCTTCTGGTCCTCTTCCAGGTTCCGGAAGCCGGTGCCCGTGATCGCCGAGTAGTGGACGAACACGTCGGGCTGACCGCCCTCGACGGCGATGAACCCGAAACCCTTCTCAGAGTTGAACCACTTCACGGTGCCCTGAGCCATGTGCTCTCCCTTGGGGACTACTGCGGGGCCGCACCCTGCTGGCCCCGGGCCGCCGGGCGCCTGACCGACGGGTGAATCCCGCATAGACGAGCGCCCACGTGAAGTTCCGCGAGGCGCCCCGGGCATCCATGGAAACTACAACAGCAACCAGTCGCTGACATTACCAGGGAGGGTGCTGCCCTGCCGAGGCCTTCCACGCGGGAATCGCGCTCTTTCCCTGTCCTGTTTCGGCTACTCGCAACTGTTGATTTCCGCGCGCCGGGCCACTAATGGAGCGCGGCCGAACACGGATGCGCCGGGGCGGCGTTCACTAACCGCCGTTGCCGTAGATCCACACGTCGAACCACATGCGTTCGCGCCACATACCCTCGTCGATCGGATACGCCGACAACACCGGGTAGAAGTAGGCGAAATTGGCCACGATCAACAGCAGGACCACGCCGTAGACGATGCCGCCCACCGCGCGCGTGTAGGGGGCGAAGCGCGGACTGTCCTCCCCGGCCCCCATCGCCAGGCCCAGCGCCAGCACGATCGCCAGGACCAGGAAGGGCAGCAGCGGGGCGGCGTAGAACAGGAACATGGGCCGGTCCGGGTAGGCGAACCACGGCAGCCATCCCGCGGCCACGGCCAGCAGCACCGCCCCGGCGCGCCAGTCGCGGAAGGTCACCCACCAGCCGAGCATCACCGTCAGCGCGAGCAGGCTGGACCACCAGATGACCGGCGTGCCGATGGAGACCACCGAGGTGACGCAGTCGCCCGTGTCGCACGAGGCGACCTCGCCGTTGTAGTGGAACATCACCGGGGTGCGCATGACCAGCCACTCCCACGGCGCGGAGATGTAGTCGTGGTCGCTGGTCAGGTCGGTGTGGAAGGTCATCATCCGCTGGTGGTAGTCCACCAGGCTCCACAGCGCCTCCACCGGTGCCCGCAGGAACCCGGGCACCCACTCGGGCGCCATGCCGTCCGCGAAGCCGCGGTTGTAGCCGCCGCGCGTGAACAGCCACCCCGACCACGAGACCAGGTAGACGACCCCCGCGACCACCACGGTCTGCACGAACGCCGGGACGGCGTCGACGCCCAGCCACCGCCAGAAGAAGCGGCGCTGGCCGACGCTGCTGCGGGCCCCGTAGTCCCACGCCACCGTGAGCAGGCCGAACGCCGCGACGAAGAACAGGGCCGACCACTTGGTGCCCACCGCCAGGCCGAAGCACAGCCCGGCCGCCAGCCGCCACCAGCGCATCCCCAGCCAGCCCACCGCCGCCAGGTCCCCTCCCGCCTCCGCCAGGCGGGCCAGCCGCTCCCGGGTGCCGTCCCGGTCGATGACCAGGCACGCGAACCCGGCCAGGATCCACAGGGTGAGGAAGATGTCCACCATGGCGATGCGGCTCAGCGTGAAGTGCAGGCCGTCCAGCGCCATGATCAGCCCCGCCGTGCAGCCCAGCAGCACCGAGCGCGTCAGCCGGGTGGCCAGCCGCACCAGGATGAGGACCGAGAGCACCCCGGCCACGGCGGAGGCGAACCGCCAGGCCTCGGGGGTCATCGTCGTGCCGAACGGCAGGAGCGACCACAGCCAGTCGCCCAGGGCGATCATCCACTTGCCCACCGGCGGGTGCACGACGAAGTCGCCCGTGCCGGTGAAGATGTCCTGGTACCCCTGGGCGAGCAGGTCGTCGGCCTCGACGGGCTCCTCGACGGTCTCGTGCTCGTAGCCGAAGTTCCAGAGCCCGTAGGCGTCCTTGGCGTAGTAGGTCTCGTCGAAGTAGATCCGGTCGGGCTGGCCGAGGTTGAGGAACCTCAGTGCTCCGGCGAACAGCGCGACGGCGAAGGCGCCCAGCCAGCCCAGCCAGCGGGGCGCGGGGTTCACGGGCAGGAAGCGGGCGCGGATCCGCGCCGACCGCGGCGGGGACGAGGGCTCTGCCTCGGAGAAAGGTGCGGTGGTGGTCATCTCGGCTCGTAGGTTGGGGACGGAGATGGCTGTCCTTTGCGGACGGACCACGAAACCAGGTTTCGGATGGCGTGATGAGCCAACCGTAGCGCGACAGGACGGGGATCACAGTGGTTGAGGGTGGAGCTGGAACGAGTGGGGGGACGGGAACCCTGACGCTCGCCGGTGTGCCCATCGGGAACGTGGAGGACGCGCCGCCCAGGCTGCTGCGCGCCCTGGAGGACGCCCGCGTCATCGCGGCCGAGGACACCCGCAGGCTACGCCAGTTCGCCTCCCGCGCGGACGTGCGCCTGGGCGGGGACGCGGGCGCCCGCGTCGTGTCCTACTACGACGCCAACGAGAGCCGCCGCACCGACGAGCTGCTCGGCGACCTGCGCGCTGGGAGCGACGTCCTCGTCGTCACCGACGCCGGGATGCCGGGGGTGTCCGACCCCGGCTACCGGCTGGCCGCCGCCTGCGCCGGGGAGGGCATCCCGGTGACCGCCATCCCGGGGCCGTCCGCGGTCACCACGGCGCTCGTGGTCTCGGGCCTGCCCACCGACCGGTTCTGCTTCGAGGGCTTCCCGCCGCGCAAGGGCCTGTCGGGGTACCTGGCCGACCTGGCGGCCGAGCGCCGCACGATGGTGTTCTTCGAGAGCCCCCACCGCGTCGCCGCCACCCTGGAGGCGATGGCCGCGGCCTTCGGAGCCGACCGGCGCGCCGCCGTGTGCCGGGAGCTGACCAAGACCTACGAGGAGGTGCGCCGGGGCGGCCTCGGGGAGCTGGCGGCCTGGGCCGCCGAGGGCGTGCGGGGCGAGATCTCCCTCGTGGTGGAGGGCGCCCGCCGCGATCCCGGGGCGGTCGGGGACGCCGACCTGGTCGCCGCGGTCTCGGCCCTGGAGGAGGAGGACGTGCGCCGCAAGGAGGCGATCACCCGTGTGGCCAGGGAGTTCGGGGTCCCCAAGCGCCGGGTCTACGACCTGGTGCACGGGATCGTGCCCGCCGACTGACCGAAAACGGCGCACCCGCGGCGGAACCTTTCCGGTTCCGGAGCGTCTGACCAGGTGAACCAGCCAGACCGTCGATGGGGAACCGTTCATGAGAAGCCACCTCTTCCAGCAGGCCCAGGAGACCAGCCAGCCGGGCATGCACCTCCAGAACCACAAGATGCTCCGGGTGGGCCTCAACGGCGAGTTCTTCGCCCGGCAGGGCGCCATGGTCGCCTACCAGGGCCAGGTCGACTTCTCCTACGAGGGGGCCGGCAGCGTCAGCAAGTTCTTCAAGAAGGCCTTCACCGGCGAGGGGCTGCCGCTGATGAAGGTGTCCGGGCGCGGCGACGTGTTCCTGGCCCGCGACGCCTGGGACGTGCACCTGGTGGACCTGGAGGACGACCACCTCACGGTCAACGGCGACAACGTGCTCGCCTTCGAGGCCGGGCTGAACTGGGACATCCGCCGGGTGGAGGGCGCGGGCATGGCCGCGGGCGGGCTCTTCAACACGGTCTTCAGCGGTCGCGGCAGGGTGGCCATCGCCTGCCACGGCGCCCCGGTGCTGATCAACGTCGACCAGCCGACCTTCGTGGACACCGACTCCGCGGTCGCCTGGTCCAGTTCGCTGAGCACGGGCGTGCGCCGCACGGCCAAGGCGGGCGCGCTCATCGGCCGGGGCAGCGGCGAGGCGCTCCAGCTCTCCTTCGAGGGCCAGGGCTTCGTCCTGGTGCAGGCCTCCGAGGGCGCGCCGGTCGCGGCCCAGACGGCCTGACCCGTCACAGGCGAGGGGCCCCGGGGACGCGCGTCCCCGGGGCCCCTCNGTCCGGCCCGCCGCACCATCCCCGGGGGCGGCGCGGCGGGCCGTGCGGTCGCGGCGGGTTCCCGGCCGCGGGGCCGGGAGATCCGTTCGCGGCGCTAGACGACGGCGCCGTCGTCGGCCTCGCGGGCGGCCTTGGCGGCCACCTTCTGCTTGGCCTTGCGCTCCTTGACCACGTGGGGCGGGTCGGTCCTGTCCCACCTCTGGAGCCAGATGGCCAGCGGGACGGCGACGAAGATCGTCGAGAGGACGCCCGTCGTCAGACCCACCAGCATGGCGATCGAGAAGTCCTGGAGCGAGGACCCGCCGAGGAAGGTCAGGAAGCCCAGGATGATCAGCGCGCCGATCGAGGTGTTGACGGTACGCGGCAGGGTGTTGAGCACCGCGCGGTTGGCGATCGCGGAGAACTTCGACCTGTCGTCCCGGGCCCACTCGTCGCGCACCCGGTCGAACACCACCACCGTGTCGTTGACGGAGAAGCCGATCACGCTCAGGAGCGCGGCGAGGAAGACGCCGTCGATCGGCTTGCCCAGCCAGATGAACAGCCCGATCACCAGGACCAGGTTGAAGGCCAGCGACAGCATGGTGGACACGCCGAACGACCAGCGGAAGCGCCAGGCCAGGTAGACCATCTGGAGCGCGAGGGCCGCGCCCAGGGCGATCAGCGCGCGGTTGCGCAGCTCGTCGCCCATGCTCGGCCCGATCAGCTCGTCGCTGACCATCTCCACGCCGCCGGTCTGCTCGTCCAGGGCTTCGGCGATCCTGGCCGCGTCGTCGTCGGAGATACTGCCGGTGCGCACCGAGATGTCGCCGTCACCGGACTCCTGCACCACGGCCGTGTCCGACCCGGGGAAGTCCAGCGCGGAGATGACCGAGCGGGCCTCGTCGACCGAGACGCCCTCCCCGCCGCTGACCTCGTACTCCAGCACGCGGCCGCCGGTGAACTCCACGCCGAGGTTGGTGTCGCGGATCAGTGGCGCGGCGACCGCGGCCGCCACGATCAGACCCGCCACGATCAGGCCCTTGGCGCGGTGGCCCATGAGGTCGGGGTCCTTGGCGACCAGCCAGGTGCGGACGCCGCCGATGCGGTTCAGGCCGCTGACGGCCGGGTGCTTGCGCACGACCGCGCGGCGCACCGCCCACTCGACGAACACGCGCGCGATGACCAGCGCGGAGAACATCGAGACGAGGGTACCGATGCTCAGGGTCACACCGAAGCCCTGCACGGTGCCCGAGGCGAAGAAGAACAGCAGGGCGGCGGCGATGAGCGTGGTGATGTTGGTGTCGAGGACGGCGCTCCACGCCTTGCGGGAGCCCACGACGAACGCCTTCTCCAGGCTCGGCGGCACCGCCCGGCGCCGCCTGCGGGTGAGCACCCCGGACTCGGCCTTGGCGGCCTCGTCCTCGGTGGCGTCCCGCAGCCCCGCGGACTTGTTGGCCTCGTAGAGCTTGGCCTGGCGCTGGTGTTCCTCGCGCGTGCGTTCGAAGATCAGCACGTTGGCGTCGATGGCCATACCGATCGCCAGCACGAAGCCCGCCAGGCCCGGCAGTGTCAGTGTGGCGTTGATGGCGACCAGGGCGCCGTAGGCGATGAGCGTGTAGAAGCCCAGGGCCAGGGCGGCCAGGAAGCCGACCAGCCGGTAGACCAGCGTGATGTAGAGCGTGGTGAAGGCCAGGCCCAGGATCGCGGCGACGGCGCTGGCCTGGATGGCCTCGGCGCCCAGGGTCGGGCCGACCGTCTGGCGCTGGACCTCGGTGACCGGCAGCGGCAGCGAGCCGCCCTCGATCAGCACGGCCAGGTCGTTGGCGGTCTCACTGGTGAAGTCGGGGCTGGTGATGGTGGTGGTGTTGCCGGGCATGCCCACGTCGCAGGCGAACTCCGGGTTCACCTCCGGGGCGGAGATGATCTGCCCGTCCAGCACGATGGCCACGCGGCGGCGCGGGTCGCCCTGGTCGTAGCAGGCGGCGTCGGCGGTCAGCGCGGTCCACTGGTCGGCGCCCTCGCCGCGGAAGTTGACGTTGACCGTCCACTGCGCGCGGTTGACGCTGTCCAGCGCGGCATCGGCGCTGGCCACCTGGTCGCCCTTGATGGCGGTCTCGCCGAGCTGGAGCTGGGTGCCGTCGGAGTCGGGGAGCGTCATCACGACGTCCTCGGGGTTCTCCGCGCTGGGACCGGCGGGGGGCTGCTGGCCGCCCATACCGCCCATGCCGCCCTGCTGGGCCATGAGCTCTTCGAGCTGCTCCTGGGTCATCTCCCCGCCGCCGCCCGGGGCGGGAGCCTCACCGCCCTCGGCCGCGGGGTCGGACGGGGCGCGCGCCTCGTCCGCGGTGGCCTGCGGGGCGTTGGCGGAGTCGCCCGGGGCGGGCGCCTGCACGCCCTGGCCGCCGGACTGGCCCACGCCCAGCACGGGGTGGAAGGACAGCTGGGCGGTCTGGCCGATGATCTGCGCGGCCTCCGCCGGGTCCTGCACACCGGGCAGTTCGACGATGATCCGGTTCTCGCCCGAGCGCGACATGGTCGCCTCGGACACGCCCAGGCGGTCGATGCGCTGGCGCAGCACCTCCACGACCTGGTCGGTGTTCTCGGAGTTGGCGGGCGTGCCCTCGGGACCGTCCTGGGTCTCCAGGACGATCTGCGTGCCGCCGCTGAGGTCGAGCCCCAGCCGGGGCGGGATGAACCACGCCGCGCCGAACGCGATGAGGATGACGAGAAGGGAGATGAGGGCGCGTATCCAACGCGCGCCCGCTCCCGTTTGACTGGACAAGGACCTGGTACCTCTTCACTGCGAATACGGGTGATCCCGACGCACGCCGGAGACAGGGGGGTGCGCGCGGGGATGGTCAGATGGCGGTGTTCGCGGTGGGAGGGGGAGCCCGCGTCGGCGGCAGCTCCACGGGTGCGTCCAGGTCCGGGACGGGAACGGGCGCGGGAGACGAGAGCGGCCACCAGGGCTGGTCCCACACCGCCAGGCGCAGTGCGCTGCTGGGCACGGTGTCGGGCAGGTCGCGCAGCACCGACCGGTGGTCGCAGGTGGAGGCGGGCGGCCCGACGGTGACCATCGGGTTCTCGGCCAGGTCCGCGCGCTCGCGCGGGGTCACCCGGTCCTGGTCCGCCGCCGCGGCCACGGCGCCCTCGGGGGCGCTGAGCAGGCCGTGCGGCGGCAGGGGCGGTCCGGCCGGCTGCCCGCCGCCGGAGGCGACGGGGAAGGACAGGATGACGAGCAGGACCACGCTGGTCAGCAGCGCGGTCGTGTGCCGGGCAGGGCGGGGTAGGGCACCGGTAACCATGGTGACCACCGCCTTGGGGAGGGACCGGGAGGGAAGTGCTGCCCGACCATGCGTCCCGGTGGCACACGGCTCGTCCAGCAGAGCATACGGGTAGCGGCAAGCCCCGGGGAATGTCCCTTCGGCCCCTGGTGCACCGCCGGGACGCTGTGCCCCGGACCGCGCGCGGGGGATCGGGCTCGGCTCGGCGCGGGCGGCGCCGTGCGCGCGCCCGGGGGCCACACGCGGGAAAAAGGGGGACGGCGTGGCTCGGCGGTACCTTTAGGCTTGGGTCATGTCGTCGAATCGTCACATCCTGACCGCGGTCGCCTGGCCCTATGCCAACGGACCGCGCCACATCGGTCACGTGTCCGGCTTCGGAGTCCCCTCCGACGTCTTCTCCCGCTTCCAGCGAATGTCGGGCAACCACGTGCTGATGGTCAGCGGGACCGACGAGCACGGCACCCCGGTCCAGGTCCTGGCCGACCAGGAGGGCGTGACCCCCCGCGAGTTGGCCGACCGCTACAACCGGATCATCGCCGAGGACCTGGTGGGGCTGGGCCTGTCCTACGACCTGTTCACCCGCACCACCACCGGCAACCACTACGCCGTCGCGCAGCAGCTGTTCACCGCGCTGTACGAGAACGGGTACGTGTTCGCCCACACCACCAAGGGCGCGGTCTCCCCGTCCACCGGCCGCACGCTGCCCGACCGCTACATCGAGGGCGTCTGCCCCATCTGCGGTTACGACGGCGCGCGCGGCGACCAGTGCGACAACTGCGGCAACCAGCTCGACCCGATCGACCTCATCTCGCCGCGTTCGCGGATCAACGGCGAGAAGCCGGAGTTCGTGGACACCGAGCACTTCATGCTCGACCTGCCCGCCTTCGCCGACGCCCTCACCACCTGGCTCAAGGGCAAGGAGGGGCAGTGGCGGCCCAACGTCCTCAAGTTCTCCCTGAACCTGGTGGAGGACCTCCAGCCGCGCGCGGTCACCCGCGACCTCAACTGGGGCGTGCCCGTCCCGCTGGAGGGCTGGAGCGACAACGCCAACAAGCGCCTGTACGTGTGGTTCGACGCGGTCATCGGCTACCTGTCGGCGTCGGTGGAGTGGGCCCGGCGGATCGGTGAGCCCGAGGCCTGGCGCCGCTGGTGGCAGGGCGACGAGGCCCGGTCCTACTACTTCATGGGCAAGGACAACATCGTCTTCCACTCGGTGGTCTGGCCCGCGATCCTGCTGGGCCACAACGGCGAGGGCGACCGGGACGGCGAGCCCGGCCCGCTGGGCGGGCTGAACGTGCCCACCGAGGTGGTCTCCAGCGAGTTCCTCACCATGGAGGGGCGCAAGTTCTCCTCCTCGCGGCGCGTGGTGATCTACGTGCGCGACTTCCTGGAGCGCTACTCCGCCGACGCGCTGCGCTACTACATCATGGCCGCCGGTCCCGAGACGCAGGACACCGACTTCACCTGGTCCGAGTTCGTGCGCCGCAACAACGACGAGCTGGTGGCGGCCTGGGGCAACCTGGTCAACCGCTCCATCTCGATGGCGGCCAAGAACCTGGGCGAGATCCCGGCGGCCGGTGAGCTGACCGACGAGGACCGCCGGGTGCTGGAGGACTCGCGGGCCGCGTTCGCCAGGGTGGGCGAGCGGCTGGAGCGGTCCCAGTTCAAGGCGGGCCTCCAGGAGGCCATGCGCACCGTGGCCGAGGCCAACAAGTACATCTCCGACCAGGCCCCGTGGGCGCTGAAGAAGACCGACCCCGACCGGATGGCCACCGTGCTGCACGTGGCCCTCCAGCTGGTCCAGGACGCCAACACGCTGCTCACCCCGTACCTGCCCGAGTCGGCGAACAAGGTGTACGCGATGCTCGGCGGCACCGGCACCTGGACGGGCATGCCCCGCATCGACTCCGGGCGCGACACGATCGGCGGCTCGGAGGAGGAGGTGGAGTACCGGGTCATCACCGGGGACTACGCCGACGACGAGGCGCGCTGGGAGTCGCGGCCGATCGTGCCGGGCACCCCGCTCGGCCGCCCGGAGCCGCTGTTCGCCAAGCTAGACCAGTCGGTCGTGGACGAGGAGCTGGCCCGCCTGGAGGGCGCCGCCGAGTAGCGGTATCTAGCGGAGAATCCGGTCCTGACCGATGGACAACGGTCAGGACCGGCTCTTCGCCGCAGGCGGGAGAAGATCGAGCGCGCGGATGACGTGCGTTCCGCCCAGGATGAGCTCGGCGTTCTCGGTCGCGACGTTCCTTCTGGTCCACCGCATGGCTTCGCGAACGTCCGCGAAGGGTTGGCACTCCAGTTCGGCGGCCGTCTCCGCGGCCTCAGCGGACAAGCCCTCCTCGTGCTGCCTGAGATAGGCCTGGAGGACGCTCCTGGTGATGACGAAGGCGCTGCGGCGCCCCCGGGCCAGGGCCCTCCTGTTGAGGCCGAAGACCTCGATGGTCGTCCTTCCCCTGGGTGTGAGGGCCTCGTACTCGCCGGTGGACAACACCAGGAGCAGGTGCTCAGAGGGTTCTTCCACGGTGGGATCGACCAACAGGGGCGTGCCGTCCCCGGACAGAGGAAACTGCTCCCTCTTCTCGTGGCTGTTGCAGTGCGAGCAGGCCAGGAGATGGTTGGGCCACTCAAAAGCCCGTAGCGGAGAGACGAAGAGGGGCTCGAAGTGGTCGATGTCGGTTCCCAGGCTGTCGCCGCAGTACATGCAGCGGTCGATCCCGGCGGCCATACGCCCCAGACGCTCACGTAACCCCGGTTTGCACGTCCTCGCGTTGGTCCACTTGTCCCGAGCGGCTCGGCCATCGGCCCGGGACCGGACGAGTTGGTCCGTCTTCTTCGCCAGGTGTTCGGACAGTTCGGTCGGCAACGCCGTGCGCCTGAGCCGGATCACTCTTCAGGGCCCAGCCGTGAGGCGACCTCGTCCACGCGGGCGGCGAGGGAGCTGTTGAGGGTGCGGTTGAGTTCGACGTACTCCCGCCGTTCTTCCTCGGAGGCCGTTCCCCTCATCACTGCCAGCTCGAGCGAGCCCAAGCGGCGCCGCTTGCGCTCGGCCTCCTCCGAGTAGGGCGTGTCGATGCCGAAGAGGTCGGTGAGAAGCGCGTCGTCACCGCTTCCATACACGATGCGCTGGTACAGGTCCTCGGACACGACCCTGGGCGCCTCCTCCTCGTTGACCCCAGGAAGCCGGATGAGGCCGCCGGGGTCGGCGCTCTGGCAGATGTAGGGGCTGTGCGAGGAGACGATGAACTGCATGTTGGGGAAGTGGCGCTTCAACCAGCCGCCGATGGTTTTCTGCCAGCTCACGTGCAGGTGAACGTCGATCTCGTCAATGAGCACGACGCCCGAAGTGAGGATCACGGGACCGTAAGCGCCGTTGCCGTAGCGGTCGGGCATCCCGTCGTCGTCCTCGGAGCAGAGCTGACGGATCAGGTCCAACACGAGGGCCGCGACCGTGCGGTAGCCGTCGCTCAGTTCACGGAGCGCGATCGTGTTGCCTTCGTGCGTCGCCCACAGCCCGTCGGCATCGACGCGGTCAACACGGAAACCGTCTGGGAGAAGGCCGTCGTTGAGGATGTCGATGACGAAGTCCATGAGCCCCGCCGCTCCGGGGCGACCCTCCAACTGGCGTAGGTGTACGTCCTTGAGCCACTCCACGCTTTCCGTCAACGAGACCTCCTCGCTGAACAGGCTGGCGAGACGTCCTACCGGGCCGGTGGCCTTCGTCAGGCGCAGCGCGTTGCTCGAACCGCCCTCAAGGCGGCGGAACGGCCCGTAACCCGTGACATACCAGCCCGTGCTGTCCTCGGCCCAAGGACCGCGGGACGGATCGGTTCTGCCTTCGCTCGCCGTGACGTCGACGGGCCCGGTGACACGTGATCCACGTCCCGAGTCGGACTGTTTCCAGATGAGAGTCCCACTGACCTGGCCTTCGGGGGAGAGACCGGTGTAGGAATCCCAGTCAGGGTCCGGGACGAAGGTGGTGCGGATCGTGCCCTCAGGTGTTCCGTGGGTGATCCAGGAATCGAAGCTCGGGACCAGGCTGCGCGCGTGGAAGGGGCCCACCAGTCCCAGAGCGACAGCGCGGAGCATCGTGGTCTTGCCCGAGCCGTTGCGACCGGCGAGCACAGCCCAGCTACCCAGCCCGTTGGAAGGCGTCGGGAACTCCAGGTCCTCGGCTGCGCGTGCGCCGGTGAACCCTCGGATACCGGAGATACTGACTCGCTCGATGTGCAAGGGGACTCCGCCTTGGCTGGGTGGGTGCGTGCTGCGAATCCCACCTTAGGGGCCTTCGGCCGCGGGCCACGGGTTTTCCACAGGCGCCTAGAATCACCACGGCAGTGCTGATGAGAGCGGGGGACCACATGGGAAAGCGCAGCGGCAGAGCGGTCAGGGAGCGCAACGACCAGACGCCCCCTCCGGTACCCGAACCCCTGCGCGTACCGGTGGCCGACAGCCACACCCACATGGACATGCAGACCCCGGAGGTCGAGGAGATCATCGCCGCCGCCGAGGGCGTCGGGGTGACCCCGCTCGTCCAGGTGGGCGTGGACCTGGCCTCCTCGCGCTGGGCGGCCGAGGTGGCCGCCGCGCACCCGGGCCGGGTGTGGGCGGCCGTGGCCCTGCACCCCAACGAGGCGCCGCGCATCGTGCACGGTGACGGCGCCCTGGGCGTGGAGGTGGACGACACCGACTGGGCGGGCAAGCTCCGCGAGCCCGGCGGGATGGCGGAGCTGGAGGCGCAGCTGGCCGCCATCGACGAGCTGGCCGCGCTGCCCCAGGTGGTGGCGGTCGGCGAGACCGGCATGGACACCTTCCGCACCGGCCCCGAGGGCGCGCGGGCCCAGGAAGAGTCCTTCCGCCGCCACATCGCCGTCGCCAGGCGCCACGGCAAGGCCGTGATGATCCACGACCGCGACGCCCACGAGGACGTGCTGCGGATCCTGGAGGAGGAGGGCGCTCCGGACAGGGTGGTCTTCCACTGCTTCTCCGGGGACGCGGCCATGGCCAAGGTGTGCGCCGAGCACGGGTACTTCATGAGCTTCGCGGGCAACGTCACCTTCGCCAGCGCCGAGTCCCTGCGCGAGGCCGCCGCGGCGGCGCCGCCGGAGCTGATGCTGGTGGAGACCGACGCGCCCTTCCTCACCCCCAAGCCCTACCGGGGCCGCCCCAACGCCCCCTACCTGATCCCGCACACGCTGCGGACGCTGGCGCGGGTCAAGGGCATGGACGAGGACGAGCTCGCCGGGGTCATCGCGGGCAACGCGGGGCGCGCGTTCGGGTTCTGACGCACGGTCTCCGGCTCCGGGTCTCCGCCGCCGGGCCGCGGCGGCCCCGAACGGCGGCGGGGGGCCCCCGGCCCCCCCCGG
>ANAW01000057.1:0-62840 GCA_000340945.1 Nocardiopsis synnemataformans DSM 44143
AGGCGGCGCGCTAGCCGCCCCGCTTGCGCCAGGCGTTCTCCCGGCCCTGCCGGTCGACGGCCTTCCACTGCTTCCTGCGCTCGGCGCGCAGGCGCGCGTCGCCCCGGGAGCGGTTCCACTCGGACTCGCGCCGGAGGCGGTTCCAGCGCTCCAGCCGCCTGGCGTCCAGTTCGCCCTCGTCCACGGCGGCGTTGACCGCGCAGCCGGGCTCGCTGCCGTGCCGGCAGTCCCGGAAACGGCACTGTTCGGCGAGGTCGGAGACGTCGGCGAAGGTCCGGTCCACGCCCTCCGCGTCGCCGGGCACGTCGATGCGCCGGACCCCGGGGATGTCCAGGACCAGCGCGCCGCCCGGCAGCTGGAGGAGCTGGCGGCGGGGGGGGGGGTGCCGCCCCCGCCTNGTGTCCATCAGGTCCTGCCCGGCCACCGCGTTGACCAGGCTGGACTTGCCCGCTCCGGAGGTGCCGAGCAGGACCCAGGTGGCACCGGGCAGGAACCGTGCGGCCAGCTCCTCCACGCCGAGGCCGGTGTGGGCGCTGACGCTGTGCACGTCGGTGCCCGCGGTCACCGAGCGGACGAGTTCGAGCACCTCGGGGAGGCGGTCCCCGGCCAGTTCGGCCTTGGTGACCGCCACGACCGGGGTCGCCCCGCTCGCCCAGGCCAGGCTGAGGAAGCGTTCCAGGCGGCCCACGTTGGGCCCCTGGTCGGCGGCCTCGCAGACGAGGACGCCGTCGATGTTGGCGGCCAGGACCTGGTCGTGGGAGTCCCGGGCCACGCCCTGGCGGACGAGGCTGCCGGAGCGTTCGAGGACGGCCTCGACGACCCAGGTGTCGCCGGAGCGGCGCACCGCGACCCAGTCGCCGCTGCACGGAGCGGTGGACGGGTCGGCCTGGGCGGCCCTGGTGACGGCGGGGGAGTAGTCGGCGGCCGTCTCCCGGGGGAGGCGGACCACCGCCCCGCCGCGGCGCGAGGAGGAGACGCGCGCGGGGACCACCGGGTGGGGGCTCGCCGCGGCGGCGGCGTCGAAGGCCCGCTCGACGCGGCGGTTCCATCCCAGCGAGGTCAGCGGGGAGGAGACGGGTGTGTCTGTGCTGTTGTGCGTGTTCACGACGGACTCTCTGGAGTGGCGAGCCGTCAGGAGGGGAACCGCCCCTCAGGGCTCGCGAACGATCGGGAAGGTCGGGTTCGGACCATGCGCAGGAACGGTCATCACTGCTTCCTCTCCGTCGTCGGCGCCGAGGACACGGCGCGCTCCGCTCCGGCGAGTGTAGGACCGCCGGGTCGGAGCGCACCACGGGTTTTCCGGGCGGGGCCCGGGGGCTGTGGAGCGGGGCGGCTCAGCGGCGCCTGGTCCACACGTCGTCGGACAGCGCGGTCTGCGGCCCGGTGGCGTGCCGCGGCACGTACCCCGCGGGGGACGCCTCCGGCTCGTCCCCGGGCGGGGGCGCGGTGGGGGCGGCCGTGCGCCGGGAGTAGTCCGGGCGCTCCTCCTCCACCCCCAGGAGGAGGAAGAGGCTGCAGATCAGCATGAAGACGAACAGGCCCGCGAGCAGGGGCAGCACCAGGTCCGGCGCGCTGGAACCGGGCGGGGGGCTGTTCCGGGAGAAGCGCGGCTCCGTGAAGTGGACGCCCATCATGCCGGTGTAGTGCATGGTGGTCACCGCGACGGCCATGGCCACGGAGGCGGCGGTGATGGCCGGGAAGCCGCGCAGCCGGGAGGCGAACCACAGGGAGGCGGTGGCGGCCACCAGTGCGACCGCGCAGGCCAGGGCGACGTAGAGCGGGTCGTGGTGGATCTCCCCGTGCACGTTCATCGAGTACATGCCGAGGTAGTGCATGGCGATGACGCCGGTCCCGGCGATGAACCCGCCCAGCAGGAGCCAGGCGGACGTCCTCTTGACGATGGTCAGGGTGAGCGCCACGGCCATCACCACGATGGCGATGAGGCCGCTGACCACGGTGAGCACGGCGTCGTAGCGGATGGCCGTGCCGGGCGGGGAGAAGCCCATCATGGCGATGAAGTGCATCGACCACACGGCCATCCCGCCCAGGGCGAGGGAGGCCAGGAGCAGCCACTGCCACCGGACGATTCCCGTGGTCCGGCGCGCGCGTGAGGCGAAGGACAGTCCGAGGAACGATCCGATCACCGAGACCGCGAAGGCGATGGAGGGGGTCAGCCAGTCCTGGGCGAGGTGGTCGAGCACGGCTCACTACTTTCCATGACCTTGGTCCCATTTCGGTCGGGTTCCATGGATAGTAGGGAGGCCTGGGACTGAAGCGCCAGAGGTGTTCTCAAACGTGTGTGGCCTGATGTGGCCAGCGGCAACGCAGGGGAACACGGGCGCGACCCTCAGTTCCGCCGGGTCCACACGTCGTCGGAGCGGTGCCGGGCGGCGTAGGCCTCCGCGCTCTCCTCCGAGGGCTCGGGCTCCTCGGCCGCCGCGGGGCGGGCACGGCGGGAGCCGGAGTCCTCCACGCCCAGCATCAGCAGCAGGCTGCACACCAGCAGGAAGACGAACAGCCCGGTCACCAGGGGCAGCAGCAGTTCCGGCGCGGTCGATCCCCGCAGGGGCGCGGTGCCCGGGGACTCCTCGACCGTGACGTGCACGCCGAACATGCCGGTGTAGTGCATGCAGGTGACCGCGATCCCCATGACCAGGGAGGCGGCGAGGGTCGCGGGCACGCCCCGCAGGCGCAGGGCGAACCAGAGGGCGACCGTCGCCGCGACCAGGGCGATGACGGCGGCCAGCACCACGTACAGCGGTTCGTGTCCGAGGTGGCCGCGCATGTTGATGGAGGCCATGCCCATGTAGTGCATGGCGACGATCCCCGTCCCGGCGACGGCGCCCCCCGCCAGCAGTGACCCCCTCGTGCGGCGGGTGGTGGTCATGTACAGCGCCAGGCCCATGACCGCGACCGCGAGCAGGCCGCTGGCCACGGTGAGCGCCACGTCGTAGCGGATGGTCGTCCCCGAGACCCGGAAGCCCATCATCGCGATGAAGTGCATCGACCACACGGCGGTCCCGCCGAGGCAGACCGCGCTGAGCGTCAGCCACGTCCAGCGCGCGGCGCCGGAGGAGGACCTGGTGCGGGAGGCGAACATCAGGCCGACGAACGAGCCGATCACGGACACGGCGTAGGCGATTCCGGGCGTGAGGAACCCGTACGAGAAGTGGTCGATCATGGCCTGGCGCTCCCGGGGGATATCAAAAGGAAGGTTTCCTATTTGATCATCCCGCAAAGCCCTGCTGCGGCCCCGGGCGGCGGCAGGTCGCGCCGGTGCTCCGGACGCGCCGTCCCGCCGCCCGGCTCCCCGGGGGGTGCGACGTACGGTGACCGGGAGGTGGGTGACACACGCCACCCCGGGGACGCGTGCTCGCGCGGCGGGGAGGAGGGGAGCGGTGCCGGGTGCTCAGGCCCGCAGGCCCGCGAAGGCGATCCTCGCCAGGGTGTCGGCGACCTCGTCGGAGTCCAGCCCGCGGTCCGGCTTGTACCACTCCGAGATCGAGTTGACCATGCCGAACAGCAGGCGCGCCGCGACCGCGGGGTCCACGTCCGGGCGGATGTCGCCGTCGGCGGCGCCCTCGCGCACCAGGTCGGCGACCAGGTGGTCGAACTCCCGGCGCCGCTCCAGCGCGCGCTTCTCCACCTCGGTGTTGCCGCGCACCCGCAGCAGCAGGGTCACGTGGGGCAGCTCGTCCACCAGCACCCGGACGCTGCCGCGCAGCACGTGCTCCAGGCGGTCGATGGCCGGTCCGGTGGTCGAGGCCTCCTCGCGGGTGACCGCGAACAGGGCGTCCATGGCCAGGTCCAGGGAGCGGCGCAGCAGCTCGGTCTTGCCGGTGACGTGGTGGTAGATGGCCGACTTGGTCACGCCCAGGGCGCGCGCCAGGTCCTCCATGCTCGTGCCGTCGTACCCGCGTTCGTTGAAAACGCGCGCGGCCACGCGCAGGACGGAGTCGGCGTCGTGGCCGGGGCGGCCGGAGCGACGCCGCCCCGCCGCTCCACGGCGGGAGGGCGCTGGTTCGACAGGGGAAGATCTGGACACGGTTGTCGAATCTACCTGGTGGGAGCGGCCCTGTGGGCGGGGACGGCCGCGGGCGCGTCCCCCGTCACCGGATCCCACGAGGATTTCTTAACGAACGGTCGGTTGGTAATGCATCCTATCCCGGGCCCGCCGGGTCCCCGGGCCGCCCTCGCTGTCCGGTCGCGGGGTGTGTCCCGGGGAGCACGTTTCGTCAGGTCCGGAGAAAGGTGCGCGAAGCCGAAAGAAAGCGTCCGCGTCCGGCATTGTGCGAGTTCAGCGGTGCGGAAACGGGGCTTTCGCCTCCGTTCCGGGGTGCGCGCCGTGGTGAAGGGCGTTAGGGGCGCGTTAAAAACCCTTGATCTGGTTCGTGGTGCAAGAGTAATTTGTCCCTCGTTTGGCGGCAAAAGTCCACATTTGTCGACGTCAAGAATGAGACCTCACATGGCCATCACCCGTCGTAACGCACTGCGTGCCTCACTCACCGGAGGGGTCGGGGCCGCGGTCGCCACCGCCGCCTCCGCTCCCGCCTGGTCGGCCCCCATGCCCGCGCCCCTGCCGGGGGACGCCGCGGAGGCGCTGCGCCTCCTCGAGCGGGGCAACAGGCGCTGGCGCCGGTACGACTCCCGCCACCCCAACGAGGGCCGTGCCCGCAGGGAGGAGATGGCGCGCGGGCAGGCTCCCTTCGCCGTGGTCCTGGCCTGCGGGGACTCCCGTGTGGCACCCGAGCTGGTCTTCGACCGCGGTCTCGGCGACCTGTTCACCATCCGCTCCGCGGGGCAGGTCCTGGACGAGTCCGTCCTGGGCAGCATCAGCTACGCCGCCGTGCACCTGGCGGTCCCGCTCATCGTCGTCCTGGGGCACTCCTCGTGCGGCGCGGTCACCGCGGCCGTGGAGGCCCACGAGACCGGAGAGGTCCCGCACGGCCACGTCGGCTACCTGGTGGAGGGAATCCTGCCGGTGGTCGAGGCCACCCCCGACGACGGCGGCGACTTCGTGGACGCCTGCGTCCGGGCCAACGCCGAGTACATCGCCGACCAGCTCCGCGTGGACGACGACCTGCGCGAGCTGGTCGAGTCCGGACGCCTGGACGTCGTCCCCGCCCGCTACGACCTGGAGACCTCCGAGGTCGTCTGGCTCTGACCCCGCGCGGTCCCGCGTTCGCCCCACCACGGACCCGTGCCCCCGGTCGGTCCCGCTCAGCCCGCTCGTCTCCCCCACCCCTTCCTCCCCGCCGCCGCTCCGCCCGCGTCCCCGCCACCGCCCCGCTCCGCCCGCCCCCTCGCCGGCGCGACCCGGGTCCGAGGTCCCGAAGCCCCCGCCGGGGAGAAAAGGTGACCGCACGTAACACTCCGGCCGATCGCCTTTCTTCGCGGGGCGAAACACGCGCCAGCGCCCCTTCGTCCTCCTTTCGGCTTTCTCCCACCCCCTCCGGTCAGGCATAACATAATAAATCACTGAAAAGGCTGCGGTGCGAACGTCTGACGCCTATTCTCGTGATGTCCGCAAAGGACAGTTAGCCTGATTCGTCGCGGGCCGACGCAAGTCCCGGCCCCAGCCTTCGCAAAGGACCGACGTGCGCTTCGAGCAGCAGTTGCGGGAGATGCTCCAGACGCCGGGGGTGCGCAGCGCCTGCCTCGTGGACTGGCGGCGGGGGCGCGTCCTCGCCCACGCCGGCGCCGACGATCCGGCCGCGGACGCGGCGGCGATCCTCAGAGCCGTCCGGGAGGGGCCCCTGTGCGCCGACCAGCGGGTGGAGGACGTCGTCGTCACCGACACCGACCACCACGTGCTGTTCGCCGTCGTGGAGGGCTCCGACCTGTGCGTACGGGTGCGGATGGGCCGCACGGAGGGCAGCCTCGGCTTCGCCCTGCGGCGGCTGCGCGACCTGGTGCGCACGGCGGGGGTTCCGCCTCCCCGCGACGACACCGACCGCCCGCCCCGGCGGGACCTGCCCCGCCCCGCCGCGCCCGCGGCCGCGTCCGTGGACCGCAAGGTGCTGGAACGCGTGCTCACCGCGCTGCGGACGCTGTCCGTCGACCGCCCCCGGCCGGTGGCCGCGTGACCGGTGGGCAGCCCCGCCGAGGCGCCTCCGGCCTGCGCCGCTGGATCGCCGACCGCGGGGCGCCGCGCCGACCCACGTCAAGGAGAGAGAAGGACATGCCGAACATCGAAGCCGGGCTCAAGGACATGATGGAGATCGACGGGGCGGTGGGCGCCGCCGTCGTCGACTACAGCAGCGGAATGGCGCTGGGCACCCTCGCCTCCACCAACTCCCTCGACCTCACCGTGGCCGCCGCCGGGAACACCGAGGTGGTCCGCGCGAAGATGCGCACCATGGACCAGCTCGGACTCAACGACGCGATCGAGGACATCCTCATCACCCTGTCCGGGCAGTACCACATCATCCGGCCCCTCACCAGCCGCAAGGGGCAGGGCCTCTTCCTCTACCTGGCCCTGGACCGCTCCCGGGGCAACCTCGCCCTGGCCAGGCACCGCCTCAAGGGCATCGAGACGGACCTGGAGGTCTGACCGGGCGGGCCGCTCCGGGGCCCCGTCATCCCGAAGGATTCCCAGCCGGGGAGGCGATGGGGCAGAATGCCGGTGTCCGCCCCCCGGCACCCTAGGGAGACACCACATGTTCCGGGTCGTTATCAGCCGTCTCACCGACAACGGACTGCGTGTCACCCCCGAGCGGAAGGACACCGCCATGTCCGTCCAGGAGGCGGTGTCCTTCATCCGCGAGCACCTGCCCGGAGTGGACACGGCGGCCTTCGGCGACAGCGCGGTGCAGGGCTCCGTCAACCGGGTCAACGACTTCCGCTGCGACGTCTCCACCGCGGACGGGGGGCACTACCGGGTGGTCATCGCCCCGATGATCTGATCCCGCCTCCCGGTGGAGGGGGACCCCCGGTACGCGCCGCCCCGCCGCGCCCGGGGCCGGGTCAGTCCGACCCGAAGGCGGAGTCGAACGACGCCTCGGGCGGGTCGTAGGCGTGGGAGCGCACGAAGTCCACCGCCTCGGCCGCCCCGACCAGCCGGTCCATGCCCGCGTCCTCCCACTCCACCGAGATCGGCCCCTGGTAGTCGATCGCGTTCAGCGTGCGGAAGCAGTCCTCCCAGGGCACGTCGCCGTGCCCGGTCGAGACGAAGTCCCAGCCCCGGCGCGGGTCGCCCCACGGCAGGTGGGAGCCCAGCCGCCCGTTGCGGCCGTTGCCCACCCGCTTGCGGGCGTCCTTGCAGTCCACGTGGTAGATCCGGTCCCGGAAGTCCCACAGGAACCCGACCGGGTCGATGTCCTGCCACACCATGTGGCTGGGGTCCCAGTTCAGGCCGAAGGCCGGGCGGTGGCCCACCGCCTCCAGCGCCCTCTGGGTGGACCAGTAGTCGTAGGCGATCTCGGAGGGGTGCACCTCGTGCGCGAAGCGCACCCCGACCTCGTCGAACACGTCCAGGATCGGGTTCCACCGGTCGGCGAAGTCGCGGTACCCGGCCTCGATGACGTCCTCGCCCACCGGCGGGAACATCGCCACGTACTTCCAGACGGCCGAGCCGGTGAAGCCCACCACGGTGGACACGCCGAGCCTGGCGGCGGCGCGTGCGGTGGTTCTCATCTCCTCGGCGGCCCGCTGGCGCACGCCCTCGGGCTCGCCGTCGCCCCACACCCGCGCGGGCAGGATGTCGCGGTGGCGGTGGTCGATCGGGTCGTCGCAGACGGCCTGGCCCAGCAGGTGGTTGGAGATCGCCCACAGGCCCAGCCCGTGGCGTTTGAGCGTGTCCAGCCGGTCGCGCACGTAGTCGTCGTCCACGGCGGCCCGGGTGACGTCGAGGTGGTCGCCCCAGCAGGCGAGCTCCAGACCGTCGTAGCCCCACGAGGAGGCCAGGGAGCACACCTCCTCGAAGGGCAGGTCGGCCCACTGTCCGGTGAACAGGGTGACTGGTCGCGGCATGTTCGTCTCCTCCTGGAGTAGGGGGGTTTCGTGGTCAGTGGTCGTGTCCGTCGCCGGAGCCCTCCCCGGCGTCCTCCGGCTCCGCGTCCGCCCCGGCGCCGTCGGGCGCGAGGGCGCCGCTGTCGGGGGCGGCGGGCAGGTACAGGTGGACGTGGCCGTGACCGGCGTCCACGCTGACCGCGTCCAGGTGCGTGGCGGCCACCGACCACGACACGACCGCCTCGTCGCGCAGTTCCATGGCGATGTGCAGGACGTCCATGCGCAGGTCCTCGTCCTCGACCAGGGCGGCCTTGGCGTAGGTGTCGACCGACATGGACAGCAGCCGCACGGAGGAGACCAGGCCCGCGTGCGCGGTCCGGTGGGCCCCACCGGACTCGGGGACCTCGCCGAAGTGCACCGAGGCGTCCTGGACCTCGGTGCGCCAGGAGTTGACCACCGAGGCCTCGGTCAGCTCCAGGGGCGGATGCGATCCGTCGGTGGGCAGGAACTCCTCCATGTCCTCCACCACGGGGGCGAGTCCCTCGTGGGCCGTGCGGGTGTGGGCGAGCAGTGAGCTGACCTGTTCGGCGTCGGGGCCGTCCGGGGAGGCCTCCGGTGCGGCGGAGGCGCCGTTCGCGCCGCTACCGCCGAGGAACACGACGGAGGCGACGGCGGCACCGGCCACCGCGAACGACACCCCGGTCAGCCACCAGGTGGCGGGGGTGTCCGCCACCGGGTCCGGGAACTCGGATCCGGCGGGGGAGGGGGTCTTGTGAGCGGGCATGGTGACGTCTCCTCGTGGGGATGGAGCCGCCCTACCTCAGTCAGCGCTTTCCGGCGAGCGCGGCACCGAGCGGGGGTGGTGGACGTTTCCTCCTGGCCCGGGGGCACCGTCGGCCGTGGTGCGGACACGGCGGCCGGTTCCCGTCCTCCGCGGGGCCCGACCGGCCCCGTGCGGGCGGATCGGAGCCCCCGAGGAGCGCTGCCTACCTGCACGGCGGCTCCTCTCGTCGGCTCAGGGCGCGAAGGAAGGCCAGGCCGTCGACGGCGATCGCGTCCTGGGTCGCCGCCAACGGTCGCCAGACGGAGGCCGCCGTGGCGATGCTGGCATTGTCCGCCGTGAACGACTCGATCACCAGGGGTCCTCCGTACCCCGCGTCGCCGAGCGCGCCGAGGATCGCGTTCCAGTCCAGGTGGTCGGCCCCGGGGGCGCCGCGGTCGTTCGCGCACACCTGCACGTGCGCGACCCTGCCCGCGGCCCGCCGCACGGCCGCCGCCACGTCCCGCTCCTCGATGTTCATGTGGTACACGTCCAGGGCCAGCCCGCAGTGCTCCGCGGGCAGGTCGGCCAGCATCTCCAGCCCCTGGTCCACCGTGTTGAGCACGCTCGTCTCGTACCGGTTGAGCGGCTCCACCGCCAGGCGGACCCCCGCGGCCGAGCAGTGCCCGACCACGGGGGCCAGCGCCTCGGTCAGCTCCGCGCCGATCCCCGCCCGCTCTCGCGGGGACATCCGCCAGGTGCGGCCGACCGAGGCGTAGGCCGGACCGGCGGCGACGGGGGAGCCCACCGCCGCCGCCGCGTCCACGACCCGCCTGAGGTAGTCCTGCGTGGCCGAGCGGGTGGCCGCGTCGGTCGCGACCAGCTCCCGGCCCGGCCCCATGACCAGCACGACGCTGGCCGTCAGGCCCAGCCCGTCCAGCAGGGCCCGGGCGCGCCGGGGGTCCCAGTCGCCCGCGTTCTCCACGGGGAGCTCGATCACGTCGAACCCCCACTCCGCCACGCGGGGCGCGATCCGCTCCAGCGCGGCGTCGGTCAGCGGCGACGTCCACACCCAGGTGTTGACCCCCAGCGCGCGCATCTACCGGTCCGTCCAGGCCTCGGGGAAGCCCGGCAGGTCCTCGCCGCCGAACTTCGCGTAGTGCAGGGACGGCATCTCCGCGTTGCGCTCCAGGTACTCGTCCAGCTCGTCCTCGCGGATCGGCTCCTGCGGCAGGATCCACTCCGAGGGCACCTCCTCGCCGGCGAGGATCATGCTGGCGGCCAGGACGGGGGTCCGCCACTGGAAGTTGGAGTAGACGGGCGCGATCGCGGTGAGGTCCTCCTCCTGCCACTTGCGCATGAAGCTCAGCTCGTCCTCACCGGAGATCACCGGGTAGGGCTGGCCCGCGTCCTCGAAGGCCTCCAGGGCGGCCACGGCGCCGTCACCGGCGTCCATCCAGATGCCGTCGACCTCGCCGCGCTGGAGGTGCTGGGAGACCAGGTCCTTGATCATGGCGCCGTCGCCCTCGGTGAACTCGTGGCCGAGTACCTCCAGCTCGCTGTCGGCGAAGATCTCCTGGGCCGCCGCCCAGCGGTGTTCGAGCACGTCCACGCCGGGCAGGATGCGCAGCGCCAGCACCGTCGAACCGGGCTCCAGCTCCTCGACCAGGAACTCGGCCGCGTCCGCGCCGTAGGCGTAGCCGCCGATCGGGTGGATGAACGTGACCATGCAGTCGCTGTTCACGCCGCGGTCGAAGACCACGACCGGGACGCCGCTCTCGCAGGCCGTCTCCACCGCCGGGGTCAGGGTCGCGGTGGTGGAGGGGGAGATGATGATGACGTCGCAGTCCCCGGAGTCCACGAAGGCCTGGATGTCGGAGATCTGCTGGTTGTCGTCGTCGGCGGCGTCCGACACCCGGAACTCGCCGATGCGCCCCTCCTCCTGGAGCGCCTCCACCTGCTGCTCCATGGTGATGAAGCCGGTGACGCGCCAGGGGTTGGACACCGAGGCGTTGGAGAAGCACAGCGTCGCGTCCTCGGGCGCGTCGTGCGTGAACTCCGAGGTGTCGACCCACTCGGGCTCGATCGCCTGGAGCCAGGGCTCGTCCTCGGGGCCCTCCGGGGTGATCTCGCGCTGGGCGAGCTGGGCCTCGAACTCGGCCTCGTCGAACCACTCGCCGTCGGGGGTGAGTTCGGCGCCCGCCTCCTCGGGGGCGTCGGTGGGGGCGTCCGTCGTACACGCCGTGAGCATCAGGGTCAGGCCGGCGGCGCCGGCGAGCAGCACGCGGGGGACGCGCATGGTTACCTCCTGGAAGTGCCGAGCGACCGCTCGGTCGGTTGGTCCGGTCGCCGTCGCAGGCGCTCCGGCAGTCGAAGGTCGCCCCGGCGGGCGGCGTAGGCCACCGCGGCGATGATGATGAGCCCCTGCACCGTGGGCTGGAGCGTCGAGGGCAGGTACAGCTGGTTGAACAGCGTGAACAGGGCCTCCACGGTCAGGGCGCCCAGGACGGCGGCGACCACGGTGCCGCGCCCGCCGCCCAGCACCACCCCGCCCAGGACCACGGCGGTGATCGCGGTGAACTCCAGCCCGTCGCCGACCTGCGCGGTGACCCCGGCGTAACCGCCGATGAGGACGGCGGCGACGGTGGCCATGAGGGAGGAGCCGACGAAGGCCGCCGTGCGCACCAGCCACACCCGCACCCCCGAGAACGCGGCGGCGACGTCGTTGTCGCCCGTCGCCACGAGGGAGCGGCCGTAGGGCGAGCGCATGAGCACCACCGCGCCCGCCGCCAGCACCAGGGCGATGACCAGCGCCCACGGGATCTCGCCGAGGACGGGCACGCCCTCGATCCCGTGCCGCCCGAACACGCGGAAGGACTCCGACAGGGCGCCGGTGGGCGCGCCGCCGGTCCAGTAGCGCACGGCGCCGAACAGGATGAGCATCGTGCCGAGCGTGGTGATGATCGACGGCACCCGCAGCAGCGTGGTCACCAGGCCGTTGACCAGGCCCACGAGCAGACCGAAGGCCAGCATGACCCCGATCACCGGCCAGGTCATGGCCTCGTCGCCGTCGATGAGGCGGGCCGCGATCACCACCTGCGCGCCCACCAGGGACCCGACCGAGAGGTCGAACTCCCCGGAGACGATCACCAGGTACTGGCCGATGGCCAGGATCACCAGCGGCGCGGCCTTCTTGGCGAAGGCCATCAGCGGCGGCCCCTCGAAGAAGGAGGGGTTCTGGGTGGCGATCACCACGAAGATCAGCGCCAGCAGCAGGGCGACGGTCGCCGTGCCGCCCCGGCCCAGCGCGGCCAGCGCCGCCAGCGGGCCCGGGCCGCGCGACTCGGGCCCGCGCGGCCCGATCGGGCCGCGCGCGTCCTGGGTGGGGGTCGGGGTCATCGGCGGCCTCCGAGGGGTTGCGGTGCGGACCCCGGCCCGGGGTCCGGATCGGGGGCGGCCCCGGTGTCCGGGGCGGGCCGCGGCACGGGGGAGGACGGCGGCGCGCCGCCGGAGGGGAAGCGCGTCCGCGCGGCGGAGCGCCCGCCGCGGGCGTAGACGGCCACGGCGGCGATGACGATGACGCCGCGCAGCACGTCCTTGACGAACGGGTCGACCGCCAGCACGTTGAACACGGTGTCGAGCGTGGCGAGGATGAGCACCCCCGCCACCGTCCCGGCCACGCCGCCGCGTCCGCCGAGCAGGTAGGTCCCGCCCAGCACCACGGCCGCGATGGCCTCCAGCTCGTAGCCCCCGGAGTAGACGGTGGCGCTGCCGGTGCCGAACCGGGCGGCCAGCAGCAGACCGGCCACACCGGCGGTGACCGAGCACAGCACGTGCGCCGTGACCGTGGGCACCCCGGAGCGGACCCCGGAGAGCCGGGCCACGTCGGCGTCGCCGCCGACGGCGTAGATGTGGTAGCCCATCCGGGTGCGGCTCAGGAACAGCACCGCCGCCACCGCCACGCCCAGCATGACCAGGGTGGAGACGGGCAGCACGCCGATCCGGGTGTAGCCGAAGGCCTGGAAGGCGGCGGGCACCGATCCGGCCGGGCCCTGGAAGTTCGTGTCCAGGTAGCCCTTGATCACCAGGCCCATGCCCAGGGTGGCGATGAAGGGGTTGACCCGCAGCCCCGTGACCACCAGCCCGTTGACCAGTCCGATCAGCGCGGCCAGGCCGAGCGCGGCGACCACGCCGAGCACGATCCGGGAGGGGTCGCCCGCCATGGTGGTGGCCGCGACCACGGTGGACAGGGCGGCCACGTAGCCGACCGACAGGTCCAGGGAGCGGCACAGGATGACGAGGGTCATCCCGATGGCCAGGAAGCCCAGCAGGCTGCTGCGGGTGAACAGGTCGACGGTGTTGGCAGTGGTGAGCAGGTTGCCGCCCCGGGCGGCCACGAAGGCCGCGCTGACCGCGAGCAGCAGTACCAGGGCCAGGTAGACCAGCCCGGTGGTGCCCGTCCGGGCGCGCAGGCTCCGGAGGGCGGAGGTCGGTGGGCGTGTCACGGGGCGGCCTCCTCGTGCCGTGCGGGGGAGCCGCCGTCGGTCCCGGAGGACGGGGCGCCGGAGGACGGGGCGCCGGGGGAGGCGTCGTCGGACGAAGCGCGGGGGCGGGCGTCCGTCCCGTTCTCCTCGGGGGCGGGCGGGGTGGGACCGCCCGAGCGCGGTGAAGCGTCGGCCGGGTCCTTCCCGGGGGCCGGTCCGGTGTCGGGGTTCCCCGGGGGCGGTGGGGTGGGACCGCCCGGGTGCGGCGATCCGGTGGCCATCGCCATGACCGCCTCCTCGGCGGCCCCGCCGGGCAGCTCGCCCGCCACCAGGCCGTCCCGGAGGACGACCAGCCGGTCGGACATGCCGATCAGCTCGGGCAGCTCGGAGGAGATGAGCACGATCGCCACACCGGCCGCCGCCAGCTCGCGCATGAGCCGGTAGACGGCCTGCTTGGCGCCCACGTCGATGCCGCGCGTGGGCTCGTCGAGCACCATCACGCCGGGTTCGGCGGCCAGCCACTTGGCCAGCACGACCTTCTGCTGGTTGCCGCCGGACAGGTACCGGACCTCCTGGTCCTGGCCGCCGCGCGCCACCAGCTCCAGGGAGGAGAGGATGCCGGGGAGCCGCCGGGCCCCGCGGGCCGAGCCCAGGGGCCAGACCGCGTCCAGGACCAGGCGGCCGTTGGCCGCCACCGACTGGTTCAGCGCCAGCCCCTGCGCCTTGCGGTCCTCGGTGACCAGCACCAGCCCGGCGCGCACCGCCGTGCGCGGCGAGCGCGGGTCGACCCGCCGCCCGTCCACGCGGACCTCGCCCCGGGTGAAGCGTTCGACGCCGAAGAGGGCGTGGGCGACCTCGGTGCGCCCGCTGCCCTGGAGCCCGCCCAGGCCCAGGATCTCGCCGCCGCGCACCTCGAAGCCGATCCCGTCCAGCTGGGTGTTGCCGCCTCCGCTGACCGACAGCCGCACCCGCCCCACGTGCTCGCCGTGCGGCTCCAGGCGCTCGGGGAAGACCGCCGAGACCGGGCGCCCCACCATCTTGCGGACCAGCTCGGCCGGACCGATCTCGCTGGCGGGGACGGTGTCGACGAGGTGGCCGTCCTTGAGCACGGTGATGGTGTCGGCCAGGTCGAAGATCTCCCGCATGCGGTGCGACACGTACAGCACCGCCACGCCGCGTTCGCGCAGGCGGCCGATGATCCGGTAGAGCACCTCCACCTCGTGGTCGGCCAGCGCGGCGGTCGGCTCGTCCATGGAGATGATGCGCGCGTCGTGCGAGAGCGCCTTGACGATCTCCACGATCTGCTGCTCGGCCACCGACAGCGCCCGCACCCGGGCCCGGGGGTCGATGCCCTCCAAGTCGAGTTCGGCGAGCAGTTCGGCGGTGGCCCGCTCCATGGCCCGGCCGTCCACCAGGCCGCGGCGGCGGATCTCCCGGCCGAGGAAGACGTTCTCGGCGACGGTGCGGTCGGGCAGGAGGTTGAACTCCTGGAAGACCGTGGTCACGCCCGCGCGCTGGGCCTGGACGGGGTGCTCGAAGGAGACGGCCCCGCCCTCCAGCTCGACCGTGCCCCCGTCCGCCCGGTGCACCCCGGCCAGCACCTTCATCAGGGTGGACTTGCCCGCGCCGTTCTCGCCGACCAGGGCGTGCAGCTCGCCGGGGTGGAGTTCCAGGTCGATCCCGTGCAGGACGCGCACGCCCAGGAAGGACTTGGTGATGCCGCTCATGCGGAGCAGGGGCGGGCCGCTCATGCCCCGTCCACCTCCGGCACGTCGACCCAGCGGCGTTCCCGGGCCGAGGTCAGGACGGCCTCGGCCAGGACGGCGGCGCGCAGGCCGTCGGCGAACACCGGCAGGCCCTCGGGGGCCTGCCCGGCGATGGCGGCCCCGGTGTCGGCCACGAGCGCGTTGAAGCAGTCCTGGTAGCCCTGCGGGTGGCCGACGGGGGTCGTGGACAGGCGCGCGGCGTCGGCGCTCAGCTCGGGGTCGTCGCGGGTGATGGTGCAGGTGCGGCCCCGGCCGCCCGCCCAGAGGGTCTCGGGCCGCTCCTGGTCGAACAGCAGGGTGCCCTCGGTGCCGGAGACCTCCAGCACGAGCCGGTTCTTGCGGCCGGGGGAGACCTGGCTGATGACGGCGCTGCCGACCACGCCCCCCGCGGTGGAGAACTGGAAGGCCACCAGGTCCTCGGTGGCCACCGAGCGTCCGGCGCGGGTGTCGTTGACCCGCGAGGTCTGGGCGCTGACCGAGGTGATGCGGTCGCCGGTGACGAACTCCAGCATGTCGCACCAGTGCGAGCCGATGTCGCCGAACGCGCGGGTGGGGCCGCCCAGCTCGGGGTCCACCCGCCAGTTGTCCTCGTCCGGGTACAGGAGCCAGTCCTGGAGGTAGCCGCCGTGGGCGAGGCTGACGCGGCCGATGGAGCCCGAGGCCACGCGGGCGCGCGCCTCGCGGGCCATGGGGTGGAAGCGGTAGGCGAAGGGGACGACGGCGACCCGGTCGGCCTCCGCCGCGGCCCGGACCAGTTCGCGGGCGGTGTCGGCGTCGGTGGCCAGGGGCTTCTCGCACACGACGTGCTTGCCGGCGGCCAGGGCGGCCAGGCTCAGCGGCGCGTGCAGGTGGTTGGGCGTGCACACGTGGACCACGTCCACGTCGTCGCTGCGGACGAGTTCGAGGGCGTCGGCGTGGGCCCGGGCGAGGCCGTGCGCGGTGCGGAACTGCTCGGCCTTGCCGGGGGAGGAGCCCGCGACCCCGACGACCTCGCCTCCGGCGGCGCGGACGGCGTGGGAATGGACCCGGCCCATGAAACCGGTGCCGATCACCGCGGCGCGGTAGGCGTTGGGGGCGGTCGACCCGGGATCCGCAGCCTCACCCAGGCTTGTGACCTTACTCACTGACATGCTTCGAACCGTACGCCGGACTTCTGTCGATCGTCAAGCAAAAGTCGTAGGATCTATCTGCAATAGACGGATGACGGACAGTCAATAGATCCTGTGCTTCACTGTTCGCATGACGGAAGACGCGCTGACCCATGCGGAGGGACGACCCGGCCTGGCCGTCGCTCCGACCACCGCACCCGGTGCGGGCACCCTGCTCCGACTCCTGCGCGACGGTCGGCCGCGCACCCGCTCGGAGCTGGCCTCGGTCACCGGTCTGGCCCGTTCGACCGTCACCCAGCGCGTGGACGCCCTGCTCGCCAGCGGGCTCATCGGGCCCGCCGGGGAGGCCGTCTCCACTGGGGGCAGGCCGCCCACGACCTTCTCGTTCCAGCCGGACGCCCGCGTGGTCCTGGCCGCCGACCTGGGCGCCACCCACGCCCGGCTGGCCCTCACCGACATGTCGGGGACCGTGCTCGCCGAGGAGCGCGCCGACCTGGACATCGCCCTGGGCCCCGAGCACGTCCTGGACTGGGTCGTGGACCGGGGCCGGGGCCTGCTGGAGGGCGCGGGGCGGCGGACGGACGAACTGCTCGGCCTGGGCATCGGCCTGCCCGGACCGGTCCAGCACACCACCGGGCGCGCGGTGAACCCGCCGATCATGCCGGGGTGGGACAACTTCGACGTGCCCGGCTACGTCCACGACCGGCTCGACGTGCCGGTCCTGGTGGACAACGACGTCAACATCATGGCGATCGGGGAGCACCACACGGCCTGGCCCGAGGCCAGCCACCTGATGTTCGTCAAGGTCGCCACGGGCATCGGCTGCGGCATCGTCAGCGAGGGCAGCGTCTACCGGGGCGCCCAGGGCGCGGCCGGGGACATGGGGCACATCCACGTCCCCAGCGGCGACGAGCGGCCCTGCCGCTGCGGCAACACCGGCTGCCTGGAGGCCGTGGCCAGCGGCGCGGCCCTGGCCGCCGCGCTCACCGCCGAGGGCGTGCCCGCGAGCGGCGCCCGCGCCGTGGTCGAGCTGTCCCGCAACGGGTCGGTGCCCGCCCTGCGCGCGCTGCGCCAGGCGGGCCGCGACATCGGCGAGGTGCTCGCCGCGTCGGTGAACATGTTCAACCCGTCGGTCATCGTCATCGGCGGCGCGCTCGCCCTGGCCGGGGACCACCTGCTCGCCGGAGTGCGGGAGATCATCTACCAGCGGTCGCTGCCGCTGGCCACCGAGCACCTGAGCATCGTCTCGTCCGTGGCGGGCGAGAGCGCGGGCGTGGTCGGCGCGGCGGTCATGGTGATCGAGCACTGCCTGAGCCCCGAGCACGCCGACGCGCTCATCAACGGCTGAGCCGGGGGAGCCGGGTGAGCCCCGTGGGCCCCGGCCGGGGTTCGCAGGGGAGGGCGGGGCCTCGGCGCACGGAGCCGCCCGGGGGCGCGGGGGTGTCGCGTCAGCGTGCGGATGCGTTGGCGGCTCCGAGACGTCCCGTACGGCGGGTGGCGGGCGGGCCCCGTCCTGCGTCGGGGATGTCCCGGGGTAGGCACCGCGCCGGGCCTGTGGGCGCGACGCACGTGTCGCGGAGGAGAAGAGGCACCGGAAGGGTGGAATGCGCGTCCGGTGCGCCGGAACACCCGCCGGTCCGGTTTCGCGGCATTCGGAACACCGATTCCCGGGCGGAAATGCCAGTGCCCATCGCACGCGTTGTCCGCCCCTTTGCGGAAAAGGAGATCCGGCCGGTCCTGGAGGGCGGGGACACGGCCGGACCTCCGCTTCACGGACCCGGAGGTCGGCTCATACGGGGCGGCTCGCCGCGGTGGCGTCGTGGACAGGCGCCGACCCGTTGGCCGACATCCTCTTCCGGGGCCTCGGGGGAGTGCGGAGGGCTGAGAAGCGGCAGAAGGGGCGGGGGATCCGGGCTTCGAGGCGCGCGGGCGGGCGCGGAGCCTCCGGAGGGCGGAAGCGGTGATTCCTTTTCTTCTTCCTTGTTCTGTCCGTGCTGTGGTTTTTCCCGTGCGCGCATTCCCCGAAACGCCCGCTGTCGGTACCGATGGCTGTTTCTCCGGGGTGCCCTTGTTTTGTCCAGGCGGGAATTGATGTGCTTTTTCGGTGGGAAATGAGCAGATGGGGAGATATGCGGACCAGGTGATGTTTTCGGGGTGAACGCGGTCGTGTGGCCCGCGCGGTGACGCTTCGTCGCGCCCGGTCCCCAGCCCGCTCCCGTCACGGGCCCGTTCCGGCCCCGGGCCCCTGAGCCGGTTCCCCGAGCCGGGCCCCGGGCACGCGAAAGGGGGCGGAGCCGCTCGGCTCCGCCCCCTCGTGCGCCACGGGTCAGGGGGCGCCGCTCTGGTTCCCGGGGTCACGGGTCACCCGGTCCTGCTGCTCGTCCGGACCATCCGGCGTGCTGGTCAACCGGTGTGTCGGTCGCCCAGGGTGCCGGTCATCCGGCGTGCTGGTCGCCCGGCGCCTGCCGGTCGTGTCGCTCCCGCCTGGCGTGCTCCGCCTCCGCGTCCATCTCCTGGGCGCGGACCTGGTTCCTGTGGTACTCGCCCTGCTTCACGTCGGGCAGGATGCCCTCGTGCCGCAGGACGGGCTCCTCGCGGGGATTCCGCGCGGGTTCCCTGGGATCCACGGCCTGCGTCTCGTCCCTGGGCTCCGGCTCGGGCTCCCCGACGGGCCTCACGGTCGCCTCGTGCGCCGTGTACGCCGTCCGGCCGTCCCTCGGTGTCCGGTTGCTCAGGGTGGAGGCGCGCCCCACGCTCCTCAGCAGGGTGATGATCGCGACGCCCGTGACCAGGTTGATCACGGCCGTGCTGACCTGGCTCGACGTGTCCACGGGTTCGCTGAACGGGGCCACGGCGGCGATCGCCGTGATCAGCCCCAGGATCCACCCGAAGAACTTCATCGCCCGCGGGGCGCTGAGCAGGAGCATGTGCATCAGCCCCGTTGCCAGCAGCGCCGCCACGGCGGCCATCAACGCGTAGGCCACCGTGCTCGCGTCGCCCAGCGTTCCCGCGTCCTCCGGTGCGAGCACCGGAACCCCGAACACTCCCCGGAACACCAGGGCGCCCGCGAAGATCACCAGTGCCGCCACGACGGCGGTGGCCATTCCTCCGTACCACAGCCTCGTGGTGTTGACGGGTCGTTCGCTACCTATCTCGGTCATGCCAGTACCCCCAGATACTGTGCCTCTGGGCCGATCCCCTACCCCGCACGCACCCATGTACTACGGGTGACCGAGAAAACCCGCGTCGTGCCTGGTCATCCGGGATGCCCTGGGACGCCGGGGAAAACGGTCACGCCTCCCCGGGCGTGTCCGGGCCCCTCCCGGGACGTCTCCGGGAGCCGCTCCGTCCCGGTCCCCCGCACGTGGAACACTGGAGTACATGTCTCACTTCGCGCACGCTCGCGTCGACCTCGACGCGATCTCCCACAACGCGCGGGTGCTCCGCGAGTTCGCAGGGGGCACCCCTCTCATGGGTGTGGTCAAGGCCGACGGCTACGGGCACGGCATGCTCCCGGCCGCCCGCGCCCTGATCGCGGGCGGCGCGTCCTGGCTGGGCACGGCCTTCATCGGCGAGGCCCTCGAACTGCGCCGTGCCGGACTGACCCTGCCCGTCCTGGCCTGGATCATCCCGCCCGGCGAGCCGGTCGCGGAGGCCGTCGCGGCCGACGTCGACCTCGGGGTGAGCGACCGCGCGGTCCTGGACACCGTGATCGCCGAGGCCCGCCGCCTCGGCCGCACCGCCCGTGTGCAGCTCAAGGCCGACACCGGCCTCAACCGCGGCGGCGCGGGCCCCGCCGACTGGGGCTCCCTGACCGAGGCCGCCGCCCGCGCCGAGGACGAGGGGCACCTGCGCGTCACCGGCGTGTGGTCGCACTTCGCCTGCGCCGACGAGCCGGGCCACCCCTCCATCGCGCACCAGCTCTCCCGCTTCCACGAGGCCCTGGAGACCGCGGACAAGGTCGGACTGACCCCCGAGGTCCGGCACATCGCCAACTCGGCCGCGCTGCTCACCCTCCCCGAGGCCCGCTTCGACCTCGTCCGCGGCGGGATCGCCGGTTACGGCCTGTCCCCGATCCCCGGTTTCACGGCGGCAGGGCTGCGGCCCGCGATGACGCTGCGCTCCCGGCTCGCCCTCACCAAGCGCGTTCCCGAGGGCAGCGGCGTCTCCTACGGCCACCGCTACGTGACCGGCGGGGAGACCACCCTGGCCCTGGTGCCGCTGGGCTACGCCGACGGGGTCCCCCGCGCCGCCACCAACCGGGGGCCCGTCCTCCTGGGCGGGCGCCGCCGCGTCATCGCGGGAACAGTCTGCATGGACCAGTTCGTTGTGGATGTCGGCGACGACGCCGTGGAGGCCGGGGAGTACGCGGTGCTCTTCGGGAACCCCGGCGACCACCCGGGCACCCCGACCGCCGAGGACTGGGCCCAGATCCTGGACACCATCCCGTACGAGATCGTCACGCGGGTGGGGCCCCGGGTCCCGCGCGAGTACGTCGGCGGGGGCGCCTGAGCCCCTCCGGCGCGGCCGTTCCCTCCGGGAGCGCGTCCCCTCCGGTACGGAGTCCGTCCGAGCGGCACGGAGTCCGGAACCGGCGCGGCACGGTTCCGCGGGTCCCGCCGGACCGCGCGGCGCACCGCGGCGGCACGGCGGCCCGCGCAGCGGCGGGAGTCTGACCGGTCATCGCGATCCGGTCACAGACCTCCTCCATCCGGCCTAACCTGGGTGAAGGGGGCGCGCTCCGGCGGCCCCGTCCGCGCACGCCCTGACCCGGCGCGCCGCGATCCACCATCCACACCAGATCACGAGCAGCGAACCTGATGACAGACGCGACAGCAACCACTCCAGGTGCGGCCACCGTCCGCGAGGTCACCGCGGCCACCGACGACGCCATGCGCACCCTCGGCCGCGACCTCGCCGCCCTCGCCCGACCCGGCGACCTGCTGATCCTGTCCGGGCCGCTCGGCGCGGGGAAGACCACCCTCACCCAGGGCTTGGGCGAGGGCCTGGGCGTGCGCGGATCGGTCACCTCCCCGACCTTCGTCATCTCCCGGATCCACCCCTCCCTGACCGGAGGGCCCGACCTCGTCCACGTGGACGCCTACCGGCTCGGCGGACCCGGCGAGATCGACGACATCGACCTGGACATGACCCTCCCCGACTCCGTCACCGTGGTGGAGTGGGGCGAGGGCGTGGCCGAGGGGCTCTCCGACGAACGGTTGGAGATCCGCATCGAACGCCACCCCGACGACACCCGCTCCGTCCACCTGCGCGCCGTCGGCGCCCGGTGGACCGGCGCCGACCTGCCCGGCACCGCCGCCGGGCGCCGATAGGCGGTCACCCGTGCTCCTCCTGGCCTTCGACACCGCCACCCCGGCGGTCACCGCCGCCATCGGCGAGACCGGCGCCGACGGCTCCTTCACGCTGCGCGCCAGCGCGAGCTCCGTGGACGCCCGCCGCCACGGCGAGCTGCTCGGCCCCACGATCGCGCGGCTCACCGAGGAGGCCGGGATCGTCCTGGCCGACCTCGACCACGTCGCCGTCGGCATCGGCCCCGGGCCCTACACCGGCCTGCGGGTCGGACTGGCCACCGCGCACGCCCTGGCCGACGCCCTCGGCGTCCCCTGCCACGGCGTCACCACCCTGGACGCGCTGGCCTTCGCCACCGGGCGCTCCGAGCCCTTCGTCGCGATGACCGACGCCCGCCGCAAGGAGGTGTTCTGGGCCCGCTACGACGACCGCCTCACCCGCGCGGGCGAGGTGCGCGTCGACCGCCCCGCCGAGGTGGACACCGGCGGGCTCGCGCTGGTCGGTGACGGCGCCCGCATGTACGCCGACGTGCTCGGCGCCGGTTCCGCCGCGCTGGACCCCCTGCACCCGGACGCCGCCGCCATGGCGGAGCTGGCCCTGCTGCGCCTGGGCCGCGGCGAGGAGCTGCCCGCGCCCAACCCGCTCTACCTGCGCCGTCCGGATGCGGTGGAGCCCGGCGCCCCGAAGAAGGTGCGCCAGTGGGTGAGGTGACGCCGACGCCGGGCCTGACCGGCGTGAGCCTGCGCGCGATGACCCCCGACGACGTTCGGGCCGTCATGGACCTCGAACGCGCCCTGTTCCCCCTCGACGCCTGGAGCGAGGGCATGCTCAGGGACGAGCTGGCCGAGCCCACGCGCCACTACCTGGTCGCCGTGTCCGGGGACGCCGTCGTCGGCTACGCCGGGCTGCGCGCCGTCCCGCCCGAGGGCGACGTGCAGACCATGGCCGTGTCCGAGCAGGTCTGGGGCCGGGGCGTGGGCAGCTCGCTGCTCACCGAACTCCTCACCGAGGCCGGGCGGCGCGGCGTCACCCACATGTTCCTCGAGGTGCGCTCGGACAACCCGCGCGCCCAGAGGCTCTACGGCCGGTTCGGCTTCGTGCAGATCGGTGTGCGGCGCGGCTACTACAACGGGGCGGACGCGCTCGTCATGCGGCGCGTCGCCGAGGAGGGGAACCATGAGTGACCTGCCGCTGGTCATGGGGATCGAGACGTCCTGCGACGAGACCGGCGTGGCCCTGGTGCGCGGCTGCGAGCTGCTCGGCGACGCCGTGGCCTCCAGCGTGGACCAGCACGTCCGGTTCGGCGGGGTGGTGCCCGAGGTGGCCAGCCGCGCGCACCTGGAGGCGATGACCCCGACCGTGCACCGGGCGCTGGAACAGGCCGGGGCCAAGCTGTCGGACGTGGACGCCGTCGCCGTCACCGCCGGTCCGGGCCTGGCGGGCGCCCTGCTCGTGGGCGTGTCCGCGGCCAAGGCGTACGCGATGGCCCTGGGCAAGCCGCTCTACGGCGTGAACCACCTGGTGGGCCACGTGGCCGTGGACCAGCTGGAGCACGGCCCGCTGCCCAAGCCCTCGATCGCCCTGCTGGTGTCGGGCGGCCACACCTCGCTGCTGCTGGTCAACGACCTGGCCACCGAGGTGGTCTCGCTCGGCGACACCGTGGACGACGCCGCCGGTGAGGCCTACGACAAGGTGGCGCGCCTGCTCGACCTGCCCTACCCGGGCGGACCGCCCATCGACGAGGCGGCGCAGCGGGGCAACCCCAAGGCGATCCGCTTCCCGCGCGGCAAGTGGGGCGACGGCACCTACGACTTCTCGTTCTCGGGCCTGAAGACCGCCGTGGCCCGCCACGTGGAGGACACCGACCGCCGGGGCGAGCCCCTGGTGGTCGCCGACATCGCCGCCGCCTTCCAGGAGTCGGTGGTGGACGTGCTCACCCGCAAGGCCGTGGACGCCTGCGTGGAGCACGGCGTGAGCACGCTGGTCATCAGCGGCGGCGTGGCGGCGAACTCGGCGCTGCGCGTGCTGGCCGAGCAGCGCTGCCGGGAGGCGGGCGTCGAACTGCGCGTTCCGCGCCCGCGCCTGTGCACCGACAACGGCGCGATGATCGCCGCCCTGGGCGCCGAGGTCGTGGCGGCGGGCCTGCCCGCGTCCGCGCTGGACCTGGCCACGGACACGTCCCTGCCGGTGAGCTCCCCGCTGGCGATGTAGCCGACGCGTGACCGCCCCGCCCCGGCCCGGAAGCGCTCCGGGCCGGGGCGGTCACGCTGTCGTCCCCTCCTACCCGGCCAGCGCCAGGCCCGCGCTGATGGCGGCGGCGATCAGGAACGCGATGGACCCCATGAGGGTCTCCATCACGGTCCAGCTCTTGAGGGTGGTCTTGATGTCGATGTCGAGGTAGCGGTTCATCAGCCAGAAGCCGGAGTCGTTGACGTGCGAGAGCACCGTCCCGCCCGCCGCGATCGCGATGACCACGAGCGCGATCTCGGGCTGGGACATCCCGGCGTCCGCGATGAGCGGGGCCACGATCGGGGCGGTGGTGACGATCGCGACCGTCTTCGACCCCAGGGCCACGCGCATGATCGTGGCGATGACGAACGCCAGGACGATGGCGGGCAGGGCCGTGGCGGACAGGATCCCCGCCACGGCGTCGCCGGCGCCCGTCGCCTCCAGGACCTCGCCGAAGACCCCGCCCGCGCCGGTGACGAGCAGGACCAGGGCGGTCGGGCCCAGGGACGCGGAGGCGGCCTTCTCCACCCGCTCGCGCGTCATGCCCCCGCGCAGGCCCAGCAGCCAGAAGGACAGCAGGGTGGCGATCGTCAGCGCCGTGACGGGGTTGCCGACGAAGAGCAGGGCCTCCAGCACGGGCCCCTCGGGGACCAGCAGCGGCGAGAAGGTGTTGAGCAGGATGAGGGCCACCGGCAGGATGACCACGCCCAGGGTCAGCGACAGCGGGGGCGCGTTCTCGGGGACCTCGCTCAGCTCGTCGCCCTCCCCCTGGAAGGAGGCGGGGACGGGGACGAAGTTGCGGTCGCCCAGCCGCTTGCCGAACACGTAGGCGCCCAGGTACCAGGCGGGCAGGCCGCAGACCAGGCCCATGAAGGCGATCCAGCCCAGGTGCCCGCCGAGCAGCTCGGCCGCGGCCACGGGGCCGGGGTGGGGAGGCAGGACCGCGTGCATGATGGCCAGTCCGCCCGCCGCGGGCAGCGCGACGCTGATCAGCGACCGGCCCGTCCGGGCGGCGACCGCGTACAGCAGCGGGACCATGATGATGAAGCCCACGTCGAAGAAGACGGGGATGCCCAGGAGCAGGGCGGTCAGCCCCATGGCGAGCGGGGCGCGGCCCTCACCGAAGAGGGTGAGCAGGCGCTGTGACAGGAGTTGGGCGGCGCCGGTCTCCTGCATCATGCGGCCCAGCATCGCGCCGAGGGCGACGATGATGGCGATGCCGCCGAGGGTGTCGCCCATCCCGGCTTCGAGCAGGCCCGGAATGCTGCTGAGGGGCAGGCCCGCGGTGAACGCGACGGCCGCGCTCACCAGGAGCAGCGCGATGAAGGCGTGCAGTTTGGCCCGCAGGACCAGCACGAGCAGCAGGACCACGCCGAGGGCGACGGTGAGGATGAGGGCCCACGGCGGGAGGGACCAGGCCGCGGCGGGGGCCCCGCTCGCGGAGAGGAGCGCCCCGGGGGCGGAGGGGTGGGTGGTGGAGAGCATGGGAGACCTTGTCTCGAAAGGTGCGGGCGCTCCGTCGCGGTGGGACGCCCGAGGGCCGCGGCACCGGTGGGGGCCGGTGGCGGAGGTGGTTCCCGGAGCTGATCGACGCTCAGGGGACCCGGGGAGGGCTACCGGCGCGGCAGGTCTGCGGCGAGGTCGAGCCCGGCGGCGAGGTCGAGCCCGGCGGTGAGGAGCCGCTCGGCCTCCTCCAGATGGGCGGGCTCGGGCGCGGACAGCGGGGCGCGGACCGGGCCGACGTCGGCGCCGATCACCGACGCACGCGTTCGGGCGACCGCCTTGACCAGGGACACCGAGTAGCCGGGGCCCCGGTCGCGCAGGCGGACCCAGGGGATGAAGAAGCCGTCGAGCAGCGCGTCGGTTCCCGCCGTGTCGTCCGCGCGGAGTGCGTGGAAGAAGGCGGTGGCGATCTCGGGAGCGAAGGCGTGCACGGCCGACGAGTAGGCGGGGACGCCGATCGCGGCGTAGGAGCGCGCCTGGAGTTCGGCGGTCGGGGTGCCGTTGAAGAAGAGGAGGCCCTCGGGGACGGCCCTGACCAGGCGCTGCATGCGGTCGAGGTCGCCGATGCCGTCCTTGAAGCCGATGACGCCGGGGATCCGCGCGATCTTCGCGAGGGTCTCGGGCTCGTAGACGGCCTGGGCGCGCTGGTACACGATGACCGGCAGGCCCGCCGCCTCCGCCACCGCCCGGGTGTGCTCCACCAGACCCGCCTGGGTGCCGCCGACCAGGTAGGGCGGCAGCAGCAGGAGGGCGTCGGCGCCCGCCTCGCGGGCGACGCGGGCGAACTCCACGGCCAGCGGTGTGCCGTGGCCCGCTCCGGCGACCACGGGCACGGCGCCGTCGACGCGCCGGACGGCGGCGGCCACCGCGTCCCCGAACTCGCCGAGGCCGAGACTGAAGAACTCGCCGGTCCCGCAGCCCACGAAGACCGCGCCCGGTCCCGCGGCGAGCTGGTGCTCCAGGTGCGCCTCGAATGCCTTGGGGGCGAAGGAGCCGTCCTCGGCGAACGGGGTGAGGGGGAAGGAGAGCACCGACCGGCGCATGCCTTCGGCGAGCCTCTCGGAGAGTTCGGGATCGGTCCCGACGACGCTCATATCGTCTCCATGTGTAGATGGCATCTTCGTGTGTAGCCCGCAGGTTATTTTGGGGGACACATCACGTCAACCTGGGACGCGGGGCACAAAGGGTGATGAAACGGGCAACACCCCGACCGGTGCCGCGCGTGGCGCCGCAGGCGCGGGCCCGGGGGAGGGCAGGGGTGCAGACGGCGGGAACTCCTGTGGCGGAAGGGTTTCGCAACGTGTTCCGGGGCGCGTTCCGGGGCGCGCGGGACGGTGTCCGGGCGAACGGCGTTCTACACTGAGGACCCCGAGGCGGACGTCCTCGCTCGCCCCCGGCGGGCCGTCCCCGGCCGGGGGGCCGACCCGGCCCGCACGCAGCAGGAAGGAGGCGGTCGAGTGTCGGCCGCGGAAGGTCACGGCGGTGTCCGAGAGGTCAAGTCGGCGGCGCGCACCGTCGAACTCCTGGAGATCCTGGCGCGCTACCGGGACCCGGTCACCCTGCGCACCCTCTCGGAGGAGATGGGTATCCCCCGCAGCAGCCTGTACGCGCTGGTGCAGACCCTCGTGAACCGCGGTTGGGTGCGGTCCGACCCCACCGGGGCCCTCTACGCGCTGGGCATCCGCGCGCTCTTCACCGGGACCGGCTACATCGACTCCGACGCCCGCGTGGCCCAGGCGCGCGGCCACCTGGACTCCCTCGCCGAGAAGCTGGGGGAGACGGTCCACCTCGCCCGGCTCGACGGCGGCGACGTCGTCTACCTGGCCACCCAGGAGTCACGGCACTACCTGCGGCCCTTCAGCCGGGTGGGCCGACGGCTGCCCGCGCACAGCACCGCCCTGGGCAAGGCCCTGCTGGCCGAGCGCGAGGACGGGCAGGTGCGCGACCTGCTGCCCGCCAAGCTGGAGGCGCTCACCGCCGAGACGATCACCGACGCGGACGCGCTCCTCGAAGAGCTCGCGCGCATCCGCGAGCGGGGCTACTCCACGGACGACGGGGAGAACGTCGTGGGCCTGCGGTGCGTGGCGGTGTCCCTGCGCTACGACAACCCGGCGGTGGACGCCCTGAGCTGTTCGGTCCCGACCCCCCGGTACACCGAGGACGTGGCCGCGGCCGTGCTGGAGGCGCTGATGGAGGCGCGGGCGATCCTGGAGCGCTACTGGCCCCCGACCCTGGGGTGAGGCGTGTGGAGGGGTGGGAGGCCGAGGCTGCCCGCCCCCCACACGTGGTCGTGGTGCCCGGCCTCAGCCGAAGAGGTCCTCGGGGCTGTCGACGGCGACGGCCTTGGGAACCCATGCCTCCAGGGTCTCCAGGTCGTCGCATGACTCGACGCGCTGGCGGACCTCGTCGGAGACGGTGAACCCGCGTGCGACCAGAACCGCTATCACGCTGCGGGCGACACCTTCCTCGCGGCCGATGCCGACATACTTGCGAGCGAATTCGCTGTACCAGAGGTCCTCGGGCCTCTCGACAGTGACGGCATCGGAGACCCATGCCTCCAGCGTCTCCAAGTCACCGCAGGACTTGACGCGCTGGCGGACCTCGTCGGAGACGATGAACCCGCGGGCCCTAAGCACTGAGATCACACTGCGCGCAACGCCCTCTTCGCGGCCCTCCTCAAGGCCCTCTTCGCGGCCGTGTTCGACGTACTGACGGGCGAAGTCGCTCTGCCATGGGTACCTTTCCACAGGGCTCCTTGTCAGGATTGTTGGGAAAACGTGCTGTGAACACCGGGACTGGATTGAGACCGGCCTGTTCACGAGCCAGGCTTTTATGGGCGACGGCCAGGGCGGCTAGGCCGCTGCGGCAGGAATTCCGCTCCCCGGAGACGAGGGCGCTCACGCGGGCGCGGCCTGGCGCTGCTGGTCGTGCCAGGTGCGGACGAGGGAGCTGAGTTCAGACCACTCGGCGAAGCGGGCTGGCCGGGTGCGGGCGGGCCCGGCGGGCCTGACCACGCCGAAGCGGGGCGCGGGTTCGCCGAGCAGGTCGCCGCCGGGGTCGTCTCGCCACTGCTGGAGCAGAGCGGCGGCGCGTTCCTGGACGAGGCCGAACGCGCGTTGGACCTCGTTCGTCTCGGAAGCGGGTTCGGGTCGGCGGGGCGCGGGGACGCGAATCCTGGACGCGGATTCGGGATTTCGGGGCGCGGGAACCCGGACCGTGGACGCGCGTGCGCGCAGACGTTCGTGGGCGGCGTAGTAGGGCCTGACCAGGGCGATGTCCTCGGCCGGAGCGGTCTGGCTGGGCGGTGCCAGGCGGGGAGGCGGAAGCGGGGCCGGGGGAGGGGCGGGGACGTAGCGGCGGACGCGGGTGGAACGGCGGCGGCGACGACCGGCCACGGTGGAGTGGCGTCCGCAGGGGGCGGAGAAGAAGGCGATCAGCGGGCCGAGGGCACGGCTGAGAAGGGCAGCGCTAAACTGGCGCATGCTGGCAGTCCTTGTGTCTAAAGGGATGGATGTTGCTGGCCAAGGCCCCGGGCGGTATTTGACCGTCGCGGGGTCATTCGTACTTTCAGTTGTGTGTTCGGGAAAAGGGTAGGGCATCGCGGGGGCGGTTGGCGAAACTACGGCGAAGTAATGTGTGGGTTAATCCACAGCTTGGCTGTCGTGGCAGCTCAGGAGCCTTGTGGGAACCTTTCTCGCCAAAAGGGCAAAAGGTTCTATCGGGGCATGGGGCGAAAAAAGGCCCCCGTCCCGGAAACGTGGGACAGGGACCGGGGCGATGCAGTCAGCGGTCGCCCTTGACGGAGGCGAGGAAGCCGGACCAGGCGGGGCTCCCGAAGGCGAGGTGGCCGTGGTCGCGGTTCCGGGTGTCGCGGACCAGAGTGCGCTCGGAGCCCTCGGCGACCTCCACGCAGTTCTGGTGCGAGCCACCGCTGTAGCTGCTCTTGTGCCACTGGACGTCACTCATGGCGGAAATCCCTCAATCGTCTCTTCGACCAGCCGCAGCGACCGGCTCGGTGGCATCGCTGCTGCCTGGAGGCGGTGGAACCTCAGTTTGAACTCTCCCACGGCGTCGGGATCGTGGACGAACTGGCCCTTGTAGGCCGACTCCACGTACACGAGTTCCCGTTCCGGCGGGGGATCAAGGACCGTGAACGGCCCGACCAGCCCTGAGTGCAGAGGCTCCTCTGTGATCTGCAAGGTTATCCGCTCCCTCTTGGCGAGGGCGTGGATGTGCTTGAGCTGCTCGCGCATGATGGGGCCGTGGTCGATGGGTTCGGTGAGGACCGCGCGGCCGATCACCACCATCATCACCGGGGTGTCCGCGCTCTGGAAGCGCTCACCCCGGGCGATCCTCTCCCGCACGCTCGCCTCGGTCTTGGCCTGTGGCTCCCATGGCGTGACCGCCCGCATGACGGCCGTGGCGTAGTCCGTGGTCTGGAGCAGTGAGGGGACCAGGAAGGGGTGGAACTCCAGGATGGAGGCCGCCTTCTTCTCCAGGTCCTCCATCTGGCCCAGCCAGGGGAACTTTCCCTCCTTGACGAGGTCGTCCCACAGCCGCTCCAGCTCGCCGCCGGTCTCCAGGGCCTCGTCCAGCGACTCCAGCACGTCCCTGGTCGGGGTGGTCCGGCCGCGTTCGAGGTTGGACACCGCCGTGCCCTTCACCCCCAGGGCGCGGCCCAGTGTCTCCTGGGTCATCCGGCGGTCATCACGTCGCTGCTGGAGGAGGCTGCCCCAGCGTTCCTTGATGTCGGTGCTCACCTTCGGCATGCCTGATATTCGCACATCAGAAATGGACAAAAGGGTACTACCCTGCTTTTCCTTCATGCGATGGAGTTTCGCAGGAACTCCATCCGCGCGAATGGACTTTCGCGGGAACTCCATACGGGGAGGCCAAGGCCCCTGGGTGCGGCCAAGCTGTTCGGTGACGGCGAAGCGCAGGTCAGGGGAGTGGCAGTGACGGTGAACGGCAGCGGTGAGAGCTGGAAGCAGTGGCGGGCGGAACTTCCGAAGAGGATTCCGTCCCGAATTCCGGGCGTCCGGATGGTGAGTTGGGGGTCGATGCCACAACAGGTGGCCTCCGCGCGGATGTGGTGCTGGAACGGCAGCAAGCTCGACTACCACCGGGCACATCCCCTCCTGACGGTCCTGTCCGAACTCCACACGAACGCTCTGAGGCACACGGCCTCGGGCAGTGCCTGCGGTCGCGTGCGCATGGAGATGGAGGGCTACCGGGGCGTGTTCTGGCTCGCGGTGACCGACGACGGGGCCCTGCCCGGCAGGGCGCCCACCGTCCCGGAGGTGGGCACCGGCTTCGGTCTGCGCCTGGTCGACCGCCTGGCCACGGCCTGGGGCTGGTTCGGTCGGCCGGGGCACCCGATCACGGTCTGGGCGGTCGTGGACCCGCGCGCGAGCGCGTCCCCGGCGGCTCCGGGGCGGAAGCCGGGGGTTCCGGCGCGTGGCCCGAACGCTCCTGAGGTGGAGATGCCCGAGGTGGCGGTCCCCGCCCAGCGCGCCGCCGGGTGACCGGTACTCACCGGGGCGGGCCGCGAGGATTGGCGGCCCGCCCTCTCCCTGCGCGAGGGCTCCTTGATGACCTGACCACATCCGGACAGTGGGAGGCTCCCGCGGGTGTCTCGCGGACCAGGACCCTTCCCGTGCCCGGAGGTGTGGCCGCCCTCCTCGACGACGGGGTGGTGGGGCTCTCCGGTGAGAACGGTGAGCCGATGTGGGAGTTTCGGGTCCCCGGGAGCGAGGTCTTCGGCAGCGTCGCGGACCACGGTCGCTACTTCACGCTCCAGATCCTGGCCCCCGAGGACGGGTCCGCGCCGCCGAGGACGGTCGTCCTGGACACCGCGACCGGTGAGCCGGTCCAGGATTACACCCTGACGGAGGAGGACAGTTCGTCCGGCATGGTCAGGGGCTGGCTGAGTAACGTCACCGACGAGCACTGGATCACCGTGAACGACGGCGGCGGCCTGACCGCCTTCGAGCTGGGCAGCGACCGGACTGCCTGGTCGGCTCCCGACCCGGCGCGCTGCGAGGACGTCGGTTCGGTCGACGCGCTCGTCACGCTGGAGGAGGTCACCGTCGCGGCCGTCACCTGCTACGAACAGCCGGAGGGCGAGGACTCGGTGGAGATGACCGAGGGGCAGGAGTCGCCGAGTCGCTCCTGAACGCACTCCGGGGAGACCTCCTGGTCGTCGGCCTGGAGGACGGCGTGCTCCAGGTGGCGGAGGAGGTGTCCGGCAGTGGGGAGACCGAGATCGCCGTGTTCCAGGGCTTCGAGGACGCTGTCCCCGTCATGTTCAGCGGGGACGGGGAGGCGCCGCTGGAGATCGGCAACGCCCTCTCCGCGCCCGGAGCCGTCGCGCTCTCCTACAGCTCCGGTGAGGGCCGCAGCGGTGTCATCGGCCTGCACTGAGACCCCGACCGGAACGCGGCGGCGGTGACGTCGGCCGGGGCGGCGGCGCGCGCTGGAGCCGGGGAACTGGCGGCGGACGCTGGGCGGCGGCCTTGCCTTCGCGTTGACGCGGGGTCGGGCTTCCGTTCCGGCGGGCGGGGTAGTCGGGCCGTATGGACGCGACTCCTCAGCACCACGGTTCACCGGCAGCCCTGCCCACCGTCACCAGCCTTTCCGGGCTGGCCGACCTCGTCCGCGGTCACGACCGCCTCTACCTGCGCTACTCGGACGGTCCCGAGCAGGACCGCCACGTCGTGAGCAAGGACTACGAGAGCGAACTCGAACTCCCCGGGCTCTCGGTCACCGTCCTCACCCCCGAGTCCTGGTGGACCCGCCCCCTGGAGGACTGGCTCTCCCGCCAGGTGCGCAAGTACGCCTCACTGGTCGAGGAGGACCCGGACCGGGTGGGGTGGGTGCTCCAGGGCGACACCGTCGCCCACGGCCCCGACCACGAACCGCTCCTGGGCCGGGTGCGGCCGGTCGCCTACCTCTCCGAGGCCGTGATGGAGGAGGCGCAGCGCAGGTACCGGCAGCGCTTCGAGGCGGGCAGGAAACCGACGGACCCGTAGCGGCCGGTCCGCTCCCGGGCGTTTCGGCCCCCGGGGGTGGAACCGGATTCGGTCTCCGTGGTTGGCTTCGGAGTATGTTCGCTATCACCGCAGCACGCTTCGCGCCCGACGACCCCGTCTCCGCCCTGGAGGCGGGCGAACGACCCGACCCCGAGCCCCGCGAGGGGTGGACGGCCGTCGACGTCAGGGCCGCTTCCCTCAACCACCACGACCTGTGGAGCCTGCGCGGCGTCGGGCTCAGCGAGAAGCGCCTGCCCATGATCCTGGGCTGCGACGCGGCCGGGGTGGACGAGGACGGCAACGAGGTCATCGTGCACGGGGTCGTCGGCGACCCGGCGGCCGGGGGAGGCGACGAGACCCGCGACCCCCGCCGGTCGCTGCTCTCGGAGGTCCACAACGGCACCTTCGCCGAGAAGGTCCTGGTGCCCCGAGGCAACCTGGTGCCCAAGCCGGAGGAGCTGTCCTTCGAGGAGGCCGCCTGCCTGCCCACCGCGTGGCTCACCGCCTACAGCATGCTCTTCGGCAAGGCCGACCTGCGGCCGGGTTCCACGGTGCTCGTCCAGGGCGCCGGGGGAGGCGTGGCCGCGGCGCTCATCCGGCTGGCGTCCCAGGTGGGCCACCGGGTCTACGCCACCAGCCGCAGCGAGGAGAAGCGGACCAGGGCCCTCTCCCTGGGCGCGCACGCGGCGCTGCCCACGGGCGAGCGCCTGCCGGAGAAGGCGGACGCCGTCTTCGACTCGGTCGGCCAGGCCACGTGGGCGCACTCGCTGCGCTCCCTGAAACCGGGCGGCGCCGTCATCACCTGCGGCGCGACCAGCGGCGACGCGCCTCCGGCCGAACTCAACCGGGTGTTCTTCCTCCAACTGCGGGTCCTGGGCTCCACCATGGGCACCCGTGAGGAGCTGGCCGCCCTGGCCCGGATGTGCGTGCGCACCGGCGTGCGGCCCGAGATCGACCGGGTGCTGCCCCTGTCGCGGGCCGAGGAGGGCTTCCGGGCGATGGCCGAGGGTGAGCAGTTCGGCAAGATCGTCTTCACGGTCTGAGCGCGTTCGGCGGGGAGGTCACGGCCGCAGCGCGCGGCATCTGACCTGCGATGATCTTGTACTTATAGCCGATGTCGGCGCTCGAACCCCGCTATAAGTACAAGATCACGGTGTATCGGGGAGGGACCCGTCCCGCACACACGGGGGCCGGGGCACCTCGGGTGCCCCGGCCCCCTCCCATCTGCCTGTCCGCGTCCGCCCGGCGGCCACCGGGCGGACCGCCCACGCGGACTACGCGTCAGCGGCTACTCGTCGTCCTCGTCCTCGTCGCGGCGGCGCTTCTTCTTGCCGTCCCGGCCCGGGCGCAGCAGCGCCTCGGCCAGGGCGAGCACCGTCTCCTCCAGGGAGGCGAACCGCTTGGTGATGTCGTCGTGCGAGTTCTCGACCGCCTCGGTGACGGTCTCCTCCAGCTCGTGCCGGTCCGGGCGCTGCTTCAGCTCGCGCAGCACCGGCGCCACGGCCGAGGTGACGTGCTCGTCGATCTCGTCCAGCTTGCCGGTGTGGTCCATCTGCGGCCGGTCCACCAGCTCGCTCAGGCGGCGGTGCAGCTCGCTGACCTCCATGGTCTGCGGCAGCTGGTTGAGGCGCTGGTTGAGCGCCTCCAGCCGGTCGTCGAGGGCCTCCATGCGGCCGTCCACGCCCTCGAAGTGCCCGCTGACGCCCTCGAACTGGCCCTCGACCCCGTTGACCCGGCCGTCCAGGCCGTCCAGGCGGCCGTTGACGCCGTCCATGCGGCCGTCGATGCGGTCGAGCTTGCCCTCGACCCCCTCGAAGCTCCCCTCGAAGTGCCCCTCGAAGGTGTCGAAGCGGTCGGTGAGGCGGCCCAGCTCGTGGTCCACCTTGCCGGTGATCTGCGCCAGGTGGGTGTCGACCTTGCCGGTCAGGGCCTCGCGCTGGCGCTCCAGCCGCTCGTCCAACGCGGTCCGGTGCGCCTCCACCTGCTCGGTGAGCGTCTCGGTCAGCGTCCGCGAGCGCTCCTCGGACTCGGTGGCCAGCCGGTCGCCGTTCTCCTGGACGAACGTCCGCAGCTCGGCGAAGTCGGAGGTGACGCGCTCGGCGTCCTCGGCGATCCGGGTGCCCAGGGCGTCGGTGCGCTCGGTCACCGCCTCGCGCAGGCGCTCGGAGGCGGCCTCGGCCTGCTCCCGGGTCTCGGTGCGGCCCAGCTCCATCTGCTCGTTGAGCTCGGCCAGGCGCTGGCGCAGGTGGGTGCGCATCTCGGTGAGCGACGACCCGTGGTCCTCGCGGAGTTTGGCGAGCGCGCCGGTGACGTCGGCGACCGCGGCGGTGGTCTCGGCGTTGTTCTCCTCGGCCTGGGTGCTGAGGTAGCCGACGCTCTCGGCCAGCTTGGCGGCGAGGGACTCGTGGCGCTCGGCGGAGGAGGCGGACAGCGCGCCCAGTTCCTCGGCCAGGGCGGCGGTGCGCTCGCCCAGCTCGCCGGTGTTCTCCTGAAGGCGCGACAGCAGCGTCTCGTGCTGCTCGGCGGTGCGCTCCTCCATCGAGGTGCGCAGCCGCTCGGTGCGCTCCTCCACGAGCGTGCGCAGCTCGTCCTTGGCCTGTTCCGCCTTGGCGGCGGCCTCCTCGGCCTTGGCCGTGACGGTCCCGCCCAGCTCGGCGTCGGCGGCGGCCAGCGCCTCACGGCTCTCGCTGACGGCGGCGGTGAGGCTCTCGCGGCTCGCGGCCACGGCCTCGGCCAGCTCGGTGCGGCCCTCGGCCAGGGCCTCGGAGATCTCGGTCCGCCCGCCGGCGACGGCCTCGGCCAGTTCGGTGCGGCTCTCGCCGACCGCGGCGGTGAGGGCCTCGTGGCGGCTCTCGGACGACTCCGAGAGCGCGGACAGCGACGCCTGCACGGCCTCGGTCTTGGCCGTCAGGGAGGCCAGGGCGGTGTCGAGGGCGTCCAGGCGGGCGCCGAACGTCTCGCTCAGCCCGTCCAGGCGGGTGCCGAGGGTCTCGCCGAGTCCGTTCAGACGGGTGTCGAGGTTCTCGTCCAGCCCGTTGAGGCGCTCACCGAGCTCGTTGACCTGGTCGGAGGTGCGGTTGCCCGTCTCGGCCATCCGCTGGAGGCGGGTGAGCGCGGTGTCCAGGTGGCCGGCGATGCGGTGGGTGTCCGCGCGCAGGGAGGGCAGGTCCGACAGGGGCTTGACCTGCTGGCCGACGACCTCGATGTGCTCGGCGAGGGTCTCCGCCCACTCCGGCGGCCGGGCGAGGAACTCGTCGACGCGGCCGTTGACCGTGGCGACCGACTCGGTGAGGGCGGTGAGCTCGCGCTCACGCAGTTCGCGGAGCAGCCACTCCATGCCCTCCAGGCGCTGGCGCATCTCCTCGCTGACGGCGCCCTGCGACTTCTGCTCGGAGACGTGCTCCTGGGCGGCCTGGGAGAGCAGGTCGCGCATCCGGTCGGAGATCCCCGCCTGACCTCCTCCGTTGAGGAAGTTGTGATTGGTCTGTTCCACCGAGGTGCTCCTTATTTTTCTGGCGCTCCCGTACCCGTCCGGGAGGAGTGGACGGTGGGTTCCGGACGGCTCGGGTTCTCGATGGTCCCCGGGCGGGCGGCGCTCCCGCATCAGTACGGCCTCATCGTGACTGGAGTGTGACTGAGCGTATACACGCGAGGCAAGGTCGGTGCTTCGGCTGAACCGCTGGGGGCGGGTCAACGATCACGGCCTTCCGGGTGAATCCATGAGAAGGGAAAGAATTCGCGTCGCCAGTTTAACGACACGTGCCCCTGCTCCCCCAGGGGACCGCCAAAGATCTGGGTGGGGAAGGTAACGATCTGGCCCGATGTCGTGATCCGCGGCCCCAGGGTGCACTCCAGCCACCTCGTCCACGGTTGTCCACAGGTGGGAACGTGCCCTTGCGAGCCGGTCGTGGGGATAGGGACACTCGGACACGGGGGCGGCGCGCTCACCCGACGGCGACGCGTGGCACCCCCGAATCCAGCCTAGGCCGACGCCTCCACCGCCCGCCAGCCCTTCGCCGGGCCTGTGGACAACCAAACCTGTGGACAACCGAGCCCACGGGTAACCAGGCCTGTGGACGGCCAGGTCTCGGGCAGAGGGGCCCGAGAACCCCGGCCGCGTGCCCGCCGGGACGGTGCGTCAGACCATGGCGAGCCGGTCCACCAGCAGTTCCACCCTCCGCCCGGTGTCCTCCGGCGGCAGCCGCCCCGCCCGGGTCAGGGTCGCCAGCCCGTGCAGGGCCGCCCAGAACACCTCGGTGAACAGCGCCGGGTGAACGCCGTCCCCGGCGACCTCGCCAAGGCTCTCCAGCAGGGCGGCGAAGGCGTCCTTCAGCGGCTGCGGGGTGTCCTCGTGTGCGAACGCCAGGCCGCCGTCGAGCCGGAACATGGCGTCGTAGAGCGCCGGGTTGCGTTCGGCGAAGTCGAGGTAGGCGCGGGCCAGGGCGGTGACCCGGGCGCGGGGGCCGTCCGCGGCGCAGGTCGCGGCCCGCAGCGCCGCGGCCATCTCGGCGGCGCCCTCCAAGGCGACCGCGCCGATGATCTCGCGCTTGCCGCGGAAATGACTGTAGAGGACGGGCTGGCTGTATTCGATGCGCTCGGCGAGCCGGCGGGTGGTGACCGCGTCCCAGCCCTGCCGCTCGGCGAGTTCGCGGGCCGTGGCCACGATGAGGCGTTCGCGCTCCGCCCGTTCGCGCTGCTTGCGCTCCTGTACCGACATGGTGTGATTCTAGCACTGCTAGACAATCGAGCATCAGTAGTACTAGCTTTGCTTTGCTAACTAGCAGCGCTAGATCCCTGGAGGGGTCACCATGCTCAACGCACTCGAGGTGTTCACCACCGTGGTCGTCGGCCTGATGGTGGGGGTGGAGCTCTCCGTCGCCTTCGTCATCAACCCGATCCTCAACGCACTCCCCGAGGACAGCGGCCAACTCGGCCGCGCCCACGGGGGCCGGATGCTCGGCGCCCTGATGCCGGTCTGGTACGTCACCTCGCTCGTCCTCACCGCTGGCTGGGCCGTCGCCGGATGGCACCGCCCCGGTGCCGACCTCGTCGTCATCGCCGGCGCGCTGCTGATCCTCAGCGTGGTCATGTCGCTTCTGCTGCTCGTCCCGATCAACAACCGGGGCAAGACGTGGACCCCCGAGAACCGGCCCGCCGACTGGAAGCAGCAGATGAACCGCTGGGACCGCTTCCACCACGTCCGCGTCGCCGTCATCATCGCCGCCTTCGCCCTGCTGGTCGCCGCCCTCGCCTGAGGCCGCGGGCCGACACCGCGCCGGTGGCGCACGGTCCGCACTCCCGGGCGGTAGCGGGCCGCCGAACCCCCGACGCCACCCCCGACATGCGGGAACGCGACTGCCGCAGCCGCCCCGGGTACGGGCCGTACCCGCCGATCGGCGGGGGGGGGCCGCCNTACGTGTCTGCAGGACCTACCGGATCGAAGATCAGCGTGGGGGGAGAACCCGGTCATCGATCACGACCAGCTACGCGCCCCGACCCCGGGCCGGGTCGCCGACCTCGCGGCACAGCAGGCAGAAGGGCCGCTCGCCGATCCGCGTGAGCACGACCGTCACCGACTCCGGTCCGGACGCGCGCAGGTCCCGGCGCAGCTTCTCGGTGTCCACCGCCGACCCCCGCTTCTTGACGGTCACCGTCCCCGCCCCGAGGCCGCGCACCGCCGAGCGCAGCCGCTTCACCGAGAACGGCAGCACCTCCACCACCTCCAGCACCCGCCACAGCGGCGAGAACACCGCGCTGTCCGCGGTGAAGTAGGCGATCCGCTCGTCCAGCAGGGCGCCGTCCACCCGGGCCGCCGCCTCCGCCACCAGGTGCGAGCGCACCACGGCCGGATCCGGGTCGTACAGGTAGCGCCGGGCCGCCGCCACCGGCGCCGGGCCCAGACCGGGGTCGGCGTCCAGGTGCGCCACCGCGCCCTCGCGGGCGAGCAGCCCCTCGCGCTCGTGCAGCACCGTCGCCCGGTGCCGCGGGCCGTCGGCCAGCGCGCCGAACCACAGGGCGGTCTCCTTCAGCTCCCCGTCCACCGAGATCCACTCGGCCGCCGCCGTCCCGGGCAGCGCCTCGTGCGGGATGCCCGGCGCGGCCTTGAGGCAGGCCGCCTCCGCCCCTTCGGCCAGGTCCACGGCCACGTCCCACGGCGGGGAGTAGGCCGAGGGGTCGAACACCCGGCCGCGTCCGCCCCGCCGGGCGGGGTCGCAGAACAGCAGCGGGTACCGGCCGGACGCGGTCGCGGAGGCGTCGCCCTCGCGGACCCGGGCCAAGCCGGACAGGCCCAGGGCCTCGATGTTGGCGCGCGCCACCGCGACCGTGAGGGGGTCGGCGTCCACCCCCTCCACCGGGACGCCGCGCGCGGCCAGGGCCAGCAGGTCCGCGCCGACCCCGCAGCACAGGTCGCCCGCGGTGACGCCGTCCAGGCCCCACCCCGACGGCCCGGTCGCCTCAGCTGACCCGGCGGCCCCGGAGTCCCCGGCAGTGCCAACTATTCCGGCAGCACCAACCGCCCCGGCAGCACCAACCGCCCCGGCAGCGCCAGCCGTCCCGACAGCCCCGGCCGCCCCGGCCATGCGTTCCGCGCGGTAGTCGGCCACCACGCGCCGGGTGGACTGCTCCAGCCCGTTGGGGGTGAAGAACATCCGCTCCGCGAGTCCGCCGAACTTGGCCCGCCCGCGCTCGCGCAGGGAGACCTGGGTCAGGACGGCGTTTACCAGCTCGGAGACGGGTAGACCGGGGTCGAGGGCGGCCACGCGCGGATCACCGCGCAGCAGCGAGGCCGCGGCGAGCTGATCCGTGGCGGCGGCCTTCGGGTCCACCCCGGCCAGGACCTCCCGGCCCGCGTCGGTGAGCAGGGCCTCGAAGGCGGGCGCGCGCATGGGTTCCCCCCGGGCGTCGAAGGAGCGGTGTGCGGGAGCGACCGCGCCCCGCCCCGGCCGGGAGGGGGTCCCCCGACGGAAGTCCCTGACCGGGGGTCACGGTCACATTTCCATTCTGGCACTCTCGGGGGTAGAGTGCTAACCGCGACGAGGCCGGTCTGGCACCCGCGACGACAGGCCGCCGCGGTCGCCCCTTTTTCGCAGTCGGTCCGTGCATCAGCGCGGGCCGAGATCAGTACACCGAAACTTTGAAGGGGGAGGTCACACCGTGTCGACCGCCACCAAGACCGTGCTGAAGCCGCTCGAGGACCGCGTCGTGGTCCGGACGCTGGAGGCCGAGCAGACCACCGCTTCCGGTCTGGTCATCCCGGACACCGCCAAGGAGAAGCCCCAGGAGGGCGAGGTCCTGGCCGTGGGCCCGGGCCGCTGGGACGACGAGGGCGAGAACCGCATCCCGCTGGACGTGAAGGTCGGCGACGTCGTTCTCTACAGCAAGTACGGCGGCACCGAGGTCAAGTACGACGGCGAGGAGTACCTGGTGCTCTCCGCCCGCGACCTTCTCGCTGTCGTCGAGAAGTAGGTCTCTACGGGGCCCGCTCCGTCGGGCCCGGAGCCATTCGCATCCCGCACCGGTCGGCGCACAGCCGGGCGGGCGGGATGTTCTCTTTCGACCAGCCTGAAGAGGAAGCACCCACATGCCGAAGATCCTGGAGTTCGAGGACGACGCCCGTCGCGCCCTCGAACGGGGCGTCGACCGCCTCGCCAACGCCGTCAAGGTGACGCTCGGCCCGCGCGGTCGCAACGTCGTCATCGACAAGAAGTTCGGCGCCCCCACCATCACGAACGACGGCGTGACCGTCGCCCGTGAGGTCGAGCTGGACGACCCCTACGAGAACCTGGGCGCCCAGCTGGTCAAGGAGGTCGCCACCAAGACCAACGACGCCGCCGGTGACGGCACCACCACCGCGACCGTTCTGGCCCAGGCCCTCGTCCGCGAGGGTCTGCGCAGCGTGGCCGCCGGCGCCTCCCCGATGTCCCTGAAGAAGGGCATCGACGCCGCCGCCGCCAAGGTGTCGGAGATCCTCCTGGAGCGCGCCCGCCCCGTCGAGGAGCGCGCGGACATCGCCTACGTCGCCACCAACTCCGCCCAGGACGCCCAGATCGGCGACCTGATCGCCGAGGCGTTCGACAAGGTCGGCAAGGACGGCGTCATCACGGTGGAGGAGGCCCCGACCTTCGGTCTGGACCTGGACTTCACCGAGGGCCTCCAGTTCGACAAGGGCTACGTCTCGCCCTACTTCGTCACCGACGGCGACCGCCAGGAGGCGGTGCTGGAGGACGCGCTGATCCTGATCAACCAGGGCAAGATCAGCAGCCTCAACGACCTGCTGCCCGTGCTGGAGAAGGTCGTCCAGAGCAAGAAGCCCCTGCTCATCATCGCCGAGGACATCGACGGTGACGCCCTGGGCGCCCTGGTGCTCAACAAGATCCGCGGCACCCTCAATGTCGCCGCGGTCAAGGCGCCCGGCTTCGGCGAGCGCCGCAAGGCCATGCTCCAGGACATCGCGGTCCTCACCGGCGGCCAGGTCGTCGCCGAGGAGGTCGGCCTGACCCTGGAGAACGTGGACCTCGACGCGCTGGGCGGCGCCCGCCGCGTCACGATCACCAAGGACGCCACCACCGTCGTGGACGGCGCCGGTGAGAAGTCCGAGGTCGAGGACCGCGTCCGCCAGATCCGCAAGGAGATCGAGGCGAGCGACTCCGACTGGGACCGCGAGAAGCTCCAGGAGCGCCTGGCCAAGCTCGCGGGCGGTGTCTCCGTCCTGCGCGTGGGCGCCGCCACCGAGGTGGAGCTCAAGGAGAAGAAGCACCGCCTGGAGGACGCCATCTCGGCGACCCGCGCGGCCATCGAGGAGGGCATCGTCGCCGGTGGCGGCGCCTCCCTGGTGCACGCTTCCAAGGCTCTGAGCGCGGAGGACCTCGGTCTGACGGGCGACGAGGCCACCGGTGTGGCGATCGTGCGCCGCGCCCTGGTCGAGCCCGCCCGGTGGATCGCGGAGAACGCGGGCGCCGAGGGCTACGTGGTCACCCACCGCGTGTCGGAGCTGGAGGTCGGCCACGGCTACAACGCCGCGACCGGCACCTACGGCGACCTGACCTCGCAGGGCATCCTCGACCCGGTCAAGGTGTCCCGCTCCGCCGTGCAGAACGCCGCCTCCATCGCGGGCATGCTGCTGACCACCGAGGTGCTGGTGGCGGACAAGCCCGAGGACGAGGAAGACAACGGGCACGGCCACAGCCACTAGGCACGGTTGCCGGGCCTCCGGGCCCTCCGTGTCCTCGGGCCTCTGAGCCTCCGAGGCACGGACCTGGTCGCCGGAGCCCGGCCGCGGGGCCGGGCCCCGGGGCCACGGTCGCCGTACGCGGCTGCCGGGGTGTGTCCCGCCGGACACGGCCCGGCGCTGACGGGGGCGGAGCGGTCGCTCCGCCCCCGCGCACTATCACGCACGTCACAGGTTTCCCTCGGCGCCACAGACGTTTTCGGGTGATTTTCCCGAAACGTGACCATTCTGTAGTTGCCGATCCGAGTGGTTGAGTCCCGCGGTGGGGGCATCATTCCTAGCGTGACGGTGACGGATGCAGGCGCCCGGGGGCAGCGGGACCACACGGGGTTGAACCATCTGGGATCGCTGGCGGTCCGGGGGGACGACGGGGCGATGGACTCGCTGCTGCGCGAGGTCCGCCCCATGGTGGTCAGGTACTGCCGTGCCCGCCTGGCCCGGGTCTCGGGGCTGGCCCACTACTCCGACGACGTGGCCCAGGAGGTGTGTATCGCCCTGCTCTCGGCGATACCGCGCTACCAGGACCGCGGCCGCCCCTTCGCGGCCTTCGTGTTCGGCATAGCGGCCCACAAGGTGGCCGACACCCTGCGCGGCGCGGGCAGAGCGGAGACGGTGTCCACCGACTCCGTGCCCGAGCGAGCCGACGAGGGCCCGGGGCCCGAGGAGGCTGCGGTACGGGTGATCGAGGCCCAGCGAGCCCGGGAGCTCCTCGACGAGCTGCCGGAACAACAGCGCAAACTGCTGGTCATGAGGGTGATCGCAGGACTTACGGCGGATGAGACGGGACATGTTCTTGGAATGTCGGCGGGAGCGGTACGGGTTGCCCAGCACCGAGCTATTGCTCGGCTTCGGCAGGTGGCCGTGGCGAACCGCCTCGTCCCCTGAGCACGCCGGACGCCCCCGGCCCGGACGCCGCCGGTGCCCCGACCGCCCCCGGGTGCGCGGGTACTGCCGCGCCCTCGGGCCGTCGGGCTACCTCCGCTCCTAGGACTCCCGGTTTCCCCGAGGCACGAGCACAGATCGGGTCATGGGTTGATCCCCTCACCTGTCCGGGCGTGCGCCGACCGCCGCCGGGGACCGCGGTGGCGCCCCGCGACGGCCCTGACCACCGACCCTCGTTCCCCGTGGGCGGGAAGGGCGGGCGGTCCGCCCCCGCCCGGGACTGTGCCGCTGTCCCTCGCCTCCCGCTGGTGGAAGGGACGGGGAAGGCCCCGAACCCCTGGGCCGCAGGAGGTTCCGCGCACCGGTCGGGGGTCGGGGGAGGCCCGCGCAAACCGTGAGGCTGGTCACTTTCGGGCCGGGGTGACGGGTCAAACACCTCGTTCCACCGGGGGCGCACGGGACCACGACCTAGGATGAGACGACACGCGAGGGCGAGACCGCGCAGGTGTGCCGGGAAAGCGGAGGTTGTGTCATGGGCCAGAGCCAGGAGTACAGCGACTACGGGGACAAACTCCTTCCCCCCGGGTTGACCTACGACGACGTCCTTCTGGTCCCGGCCTACTCCGATCTCCAGCCGGGCGAGGTCGACACCACCACCCGCATGTCCCGCAACCTCACGCTGCGGATCCCGCTGCTCTCCGCGGCGATGGACACCGTGACCGAGGCCCGCATGGCCGTGGCGATGGCCCGCCAGGGCGGTGCGGGCGTCCTGCACCGCAACCTCTCCGTCGAGGACCAGGCCAGCCAGGTCGACCTGGTCAAGCGCTCCGAGGCGGGCATGGTCACCGACCCGGTCACCTGTCAGCCCGAGGACACCCTCGCCGAGGTCGAGCGCCTGTGCGCCCACTACCGGATCTCCGGCGTGCCCGTCACCGACGGCGGCGGGACCCTGGTCGGCATCGTCACCAACCGGGACATGCGCTTCGAGAGCGACCGCGGCCGCCTGGTCCGCGACGTCATGACCACGGAGGACCTGGTCACCGCTCCCGTGGGCGTCAGCCGCGAACAGGCCTTCGAACTGCTGCGCAGGCACAAGGTCGAGAAGCTGCCGCTGGTCGACGGCCAGAACCGGCTGCGCGGCCTGATCACCGTCAAGGACTTCATCAAGAGCGAGCAGTACCCCGACGCCACCAAGGACGCCGACGGCCGCCTCGTCGTCGGCGGTGCCGTGGGCGTGGGCGCCGAGGCCGAGGAGCGCGCCAAGCGGCTCGTGGAGGCCGGTGTCGACTTCATCGTCGTGGACACCGCCCACGGCCACTCCTCGGGGCTCGCGGACATGATCGCCAAGCTCAAGGCCAACTCGCGCGCCGACATCGTCGCGGGCAACATCGCCACCCGGGCCGGGGCGCAGCTGCTCATCGACGCCGGAGCCGACGCCGTCAAGGTCGGCGTGGGCCCGGGCTCCATCTGCACCACGCGGGTCGTGGCCGGTGTGGGCGCCCCGCAGCTCACCGCCATCCTGGAGGCCGCCAAGGCGTGCGGCCCGGCGGGCGTCCCGCTCATCGCCGACGGCGGGCTCCAGTACTCCGGTGAGATCGCCAAGGCCATCGCGGCCGGCGCCAGCACCGTGATGCTCGGCAGCCTGCTCGCGGGGGTGGAGGAGAGCCCAGGCGAGCTGATCTTCATCAACGGCAAGCAGTTCAAGGCCTACCGGGGCATGGGCTCGCTCGGCGCCATGCGCGGCCGCTCCTTCTCCAAGGACCGCTACGCGCAGGCCGACGTGGCCACCGAGGACAAGCTGGTCCCCGAGGGCATCGAGGGCCAGGTGCCCTTCCGCGGCCCGCTCCAGGCGGTCGCCCACCAGCTCGTCGGCGGTCTGCACCAGTCCATGTGGTACGCCGGGACCCGTACGGTGTCCGAGCTGCGCGAGCGCGGCCAGCTGATGCGCATCACCAGCGCGGGGCTGCGCGAGAGCCACCCGCACGACATCAAGATGACGGTCGAGGCGCCCAACTACAACGCCCGCTGACGCGGTGGCCGGGCGGCCCGGCGCCGCCCGCCCCCGGGGTCGATAGACTCACGGCGGCAGGAAACGCGCCGGTAGACCGTCCGGCAAGGCACGTCAGAGGGGATCGAAACGTTGGCTCAGGTGGAGATCGGGCTGGGCAAGAACGGACGCCGGGCCTATGAGCTCGACGAGATCGGGATCGTGCCTGCCCGGCGGACGCGGGACCCGGAGGAGGTGTCCATCGCCTGGCAGATCGACGCCTACCGGTTCGAGACCCCGCTGGTGGTCAGCCCGATGGACAGCGTGGCCTCGCCCCGGACCGTCGTGGCCGTGGGCGAGCAGGGCGGCCTGGGCGTGCTCGACCTCGAAGGGCTCTGGACCCGTTACGAGGACCCGGAGCCGCTGCTCCAGGAGATCCGCGAGCTCGACGACGTCGCCGCCACCCAGCGGCTCCAGGAGATCTACGCGGCGCCCATCCAGGAGGAGCTGATCGGCCGCCGGATCGAGGAGATCCGTGACGCGGGCCTGGTCACCGCCGCCCGGCTGTCGCCGCAGCGCACCGCCCAGTACCACAAGGCGGTCGTCGACGCGGGCGTGGACATCTTCGTGATCCGCGGCACCACGGTGTCGGCCGAGCACGTGTCCGGCCGCGCCGAGCCGCTCAACCTCAAGCAGTTCATCCACGAGCTGGACGTGCCGGTCGTGGTCGGCGGCTGCGCCACCTACACCGCGGCGCTGCACCTGATGCGCACCGGCGCCGCGGGCGTGCTGGTCGGCTTCGGCGGCGGCTCGGGCCACACCACCCGTTCCGTGCTGGGCGTGGCCGTGCCGATGGCCAGCGCCATCGGCGACGTGGCCGCGGCCCGCCGCGACTACCTGGACGAGTCCGGCGGCCGGTACGTGCACGTCATCGCCGACGGCGGCATGACCGGCAGCGGCGACATCGCCAAGGCCCTGGCCTGCGGCGCCGACGCCGTCATGGTGGGCTCCCCGCTCGCGCGCGCCACCGAGGCGCCCGGCGGCGGCTACCACTGGGGCAGCGAGGCGCACCACAACGAGCTGCCGCGCGGTGAGCGCGTGCGCGTCGGCACGATCGGCGACCTGAAGTCGATCCTGCACGGCCCGGCCTCCAGCAGCGACGGCTCCATGAACCTCATGGGTGCTCTTCGTCGCACGATGGCCACCTCCGGCTACACCGACCTCAAGGAGTTCCAGCGGGTCGAGGTCGTGGTCAACCCGCACCACTAGGGGTGTGTCCGCCCAGGACACGGACCCGGAAAGGGCCGCGCCGGCCTCCGCCGGCGCGGCCCTTCGCGTGTGCGGCCCCGCCGCGCCACGGCTCGCTGAGCCCGAGGGCACCGGGCACGAGGCGTCGCCGGTCGCGTACTTTGGTTCCGGCGTGATGTGGAATTGACGTTTCCTTGACGATGTGGAGTGCCCATGGGTGAACGACGTGCGTCCGGGGCCGAGGGGCGCCGGAGTCGTGGCCCGCTGGTCGCCGTCTGCGTGACGCTGACGGTGTGCCTGCTGCTGACCGGTGGAGTGGTCGTCCTGGTCAACCGGATCTCCGACGCGTTCAACGAGTGGTCGCCGCCCAGTGCCTCGGGCGTCGAGCCTCCGGTGGGCACGATCCAGACCCCGCCCCACGACCAGCTCACCGGTCCGCCGGAGCCCGCGGACGTGGCCCCGGCGGAGGGGGACCCCGCACCCGAGGAGGCGGGCGCCGACGAGCGCCAGACCCCCGCGGCCCCGGAGTCGCGCCCCAGCGCCGAGTGGCTCGACCAGGTGTCGGAGGCGACCGGCATTCCGCGTCGGGCCCTGGAGGGGTACGCGGGCGCGCAGCTGGTGATCGCCCAGGACCAGCCCTCGTGCCAGCTGTCCTGGCCCACCCTGGCCGGGATCGGGTACATCGAGTCGCACCACGGCACCTACGCCGGGGGCGAGATCGGCGACGACGGGAGCACGACCGTCGACATCATCGGCATCCCGCTGGACGGCACCAACCGGACCCGGGCCATCCCGGACACCGACGGCGGCCGGTACGACGGCGACACCGAGTGGGACCGGGCGATCGGCCCGATGCAGTTCATCCCGCACACCTGGGAGCTCTGGGGCGACTCCCCGTCCGGCAACGACCCCGACCCGCACAACATCGACGACGCGGCGCTCGCCGCGGCCCGGTACCTGTGCGCGGAGGGCCGCGACCTGACCGTGGCCGCCGACTGGGAGTCGGCGATCCTGGAGTACAACCGCTCCGACGAGTACGTCGCCGACGTCCTGGCCTACGCGCACGCCTACGCCGACGCGGCCTGACCGGACGGCCGTCCCCCGCGGGCGGGCCGGAGGCGGCCCGCGAGGGCGCTCCGCCGCCCCGGGAGTTGTCCACAGGCTGAGCAACGGGCTGTGCACGGGGGCGGTCGCCGTGGTCTCCTGGAATTCGGGGGGACCCGCCGTCCGCCCCCGTCAGCCGTGCGCGCGAACCTCCTGGCGCGTGGGGGCCTTCTCCCTGGCCAGCTCGCTCTCCGGGGCGAGGTGGCCGAGCAGGGTGCGGCCGATGTCGAGCAGCTGCGCCTGCTGCCGCGGGCTGAGCACGTCGAACAGGTTCTCCCGCATGCTCCGCACGTGCCGCACACCCGCCTCGTTGAGCATCTCCTGCCCCGCGTCGGTGAGCACGGCGAACCAGCTGCGGCGGTCCTGCTCGCAGTGCACGCGCTCCACCAGACCGGCCTCGGAGAGTTTCCTGACCGCGTGCGAGACGCGGCTGGGCCGGGTGTGGGTGAGCTCGGCCAGGTCGCTCATCCGCAGTGACCGGTGGTCGGCCTTGGACAGGAGCACGAGCAGCTCGTAGTAGGTCAGGGGCAGGTCGACCTCCTCCTGGAGGTCCTGCTCCACGCGCTGGTCCAGCAGCCGGAAGGCCAGCGTGGCGGCGTCCCAGGTGCGCTCCTCGGCGGTGTCGAGGCACTCGTGTTCGCTCATGCGCAAATATTACCACGCTGGAATGTTGCGCGCTGAAGTATCTTGGCTTACTCTCGTGCTGAACATTTTAGCGCTGAACTAATATTCGGCCCCACGGAGAGAGCGAACCCATGTCCTCCACCGACCCCGCCGCTCCACGAACCGTCCCCGAGTCCGACGCCTCCCGGGCCACGACCGGTCCCGCTGTCTCCCAGGCCGCATCCGGTCCCGCTGCCTCGCAGACCACGCCCGGCGCAGCCATCACTCTGGCCACGCCCGATGCCCCTGCTTCTCAGACCACGCCCGACCCCACAGCTCCTCGGGTCACGACCGGTCCCGCTGCCCCCCAGAGCGCGCCCGAGCCCACCGACCCCCGGGCCACGCCCACGGCACCGTCTCCCTCCACCGCGCTCCCACCGCTCGGCGGTCGCGGCCTGCTGGCGCTCGCCCTCCTGGCGACGGCCCACTTCGCCCTCTCGGTCGATTTCAACATCGTCTACATCGCCCTGCCCGAGATCGGCGCCGCGCTCGGCTTCACCCCGTCCTCGCTCCAGTGGGTGGTCAACGCCTTCGCCCTCGGCTATGGCGGCTTCCTGCTCCTCGGCGGCAGGGCCGTGGACCGCCTCGGCGCCCGCCGCGTGCTCGTCGCCGGGGCCGTGCTCATGGGCGCCGCCTCCGTCGTCGGCGCCCTCGCCTGGAACCCCGCGGCGCTGATCGCCGCACGCGCGGCCCAGGGCCTCGGCGCCGCCGCGCTCTTCCCCGCCACCCTCGCCCTGGTCGGCTCCGTCTTCCCCGCCGGTCCCGAACGCACCCGCGCCATGGCCGTGTGGGGAACCGCCGGGGCCTTCGGCGCCCTCGCGGGCGGCGCCGTCGGCGGCGTCCTCACCAGCGCCTTCGGCTGGTCCTCGGTGTTCTGGGCGCTCGTCCCGCTCCTGCTCGCCGTCACGCTCCTGGCGCCCCGCGCCCTGCCCGCGGACGGCCGCCGCCCCAGTCTGACCGGGTTCGACGCCCCCGGCGCGGTGATGGTCACCGCCGGATCGCTCCTGCTGGTCCTCGGCATCTCCCAGGGCCAGAGCGTCGGCTGGGCCTCGTGGCAGAGCACCGGGGCCGTCCTGCTCGGCCTCCTGGCCCTGGGCGCGCTGCTCCTGACCGAACGCCGCTCGGCCGACCCGCTGCTGCCTCCCCGCCTGCTCGCCAACAGGTCCCTGCTGGTCACCATGGCGCTGATCTTCGTGCTCATGGGCGCGGTCAACACGCTGCACTACGTCTACACCACCCACGTCCAGACCACCCTGGACCTGGGCCCGCTCGCGGCCGGGCTCGGCTTCCTGCCGCAGGGCGTCGCGGCCATGCTCGGCTCCGCGCTGCTGCTGCCCCCGCTGCTCAACCGCTGGGGCGTGCGCCGCGCCCTGTTCGCGGGCACCGCCGGGGTCGGCCTCACCGCCGTGCTCTTCGCCGCCGCCGTCGCGGCCGACTCCTACTGGGCGATGCTCCCGGCCGTCGTCCTGCTCGGCGTCACCGCCGGGACCACCTACCCGATCGTGTTCGCCGCCGCGGGGTCGGCCGTCGACGACGCCGAACAGGGCGTGGGCTCGTCCGCGGTGTCCACCTCCCAGCAGATCGGCGGGGCGGTCGGATTGGCCGCGCTGGTCGCGGTCGGCGACGCCGCGTCCGGGTCCGGCGCCGCCGGGCTGGGCGCCGCGGCCCTGGTCGGAGGGCTGGTCACCGCGGCCGCCGCCCTCCTCGCCCTGGCCCTGCCGAGGAGGTGAACCGGTTCCCGCCCCCGGTCCGCCCCGACCCGAACTCCCCGTGACACGCCGGTGCCGGACGCCCGGTGTGATCACCGCCCCCGGTTAGCCTGGGGCCCTCTCGGATGGACACGGGCCCGGGGCGGGTATGCGCCTGGGAGGAAACCCATCGAGACGGAGGAGACGGATGACTACCACCTGGCTGGGACCGAAGGGGCGCACCGAGGCGCTCGCGTCGATGGCCGACGAGGAACTCGACGTCCTCGTGGTCGGGGGAGGCATCGTCGGGGCGGGCATCGCCCTGGACGCGGTCTCGCGCGGACTGTCCACGGCGCTGGTCGAGGCGCGCGACTTCGCGTCGGGCACCTCCAGCCGTTCCAGCAAGCTCATCCACGGCGGCCTGCGCTACCTGGAGCAGTTCGACTTCGAGCTCGTCCGCGAGGCGCTCCACGAACGCGGCCTGCTCCTCACCACCATCGCCCCGCACCTGGTCCGCCCGGTGCCGTTCCTGTTCCCCTTCGCCCACCACTGGGAGCGCGCCTACATCGGCGCGGGCGTCACCCTCTACGACGCCCTCGCCATGAGTTCGCGCAACAACCGCGGACTGCCCACGCACCGCCACCTGACCAGGTCCGGGGCGCTGCGGGTCTTCCCCGCGCTCAAGCGCAGCGCCCTCGCCGGGGCGATCCAGTACTGGGACTGCCAGGTGGACGACGCCCGCCTGGTCACCAGCGTGCTGCGCACCGCCGCCGGTCTGGGGGCCAAGATCGCCTCCCGCGCGCAGGCGGTCGGGTTCCTGCGCGAGGGAGAGCACGTCGTCGGCGCCACCGTCGCCGACCTGGAGGGCGGCGGGGAGCGGCGCGTGCGCGCCCGCCAGGTGGTCAACGCCGCCGGGGTGTGGACCGACGACATCCAGGAGATGGTCGGCGGCCGGGGCCAGATCCACGTCAGCGCGTCCAAGGGCATCCACCTCGTGGTGCCGCGCGACCGCATCCAGGCCTCCTCCGGGATGATCCTGCGGACCGAGAAGAGCGTCCTGTTCGTCATCCCGTGGGGCCGCCACTGGATCATCGGCACCACCGACACCGCCTGGGACCTGGACAAGGAGAACCCCGCGGCCAGCCGGGCCGACATCGACTACGTCCTCGACCACATCAACCAGGTCCTGCGCACGCCCCTGGGCCGGGACGACGTGGAGGGCGTGTACGCGGGCCTGCGCCCGCTGCTGACGGGGGAGTCGGAGGAGACCTCCAAGCTCTCCCGCGAGCACACGGTGGCCCACCCCGTGCCCGGCCTGGTCCTCATCGCCGGGGGCAAGTACACCACCTACCGCGTGATGGCCAAGGACGCGGTGGACGCGGTCGCGCACGGCCTGGGCAACGGGATCCCGGCCTCGGTCACCGACCGGCTGCCCCTGGTGGGCGCGGACGGCTACTGGGCGCTGTACAACCAGCGCCACCGGCTGGCCCGGAACTCGGGGCTGCACGTCTCCCGCGTCACCCACCTGCTGCGCCGCTACGGCTCCTCGGTCCACGACCTGCTCGACCTGGTCCGGGAGCGCCCCGACCTCGGCCGACCGCTCGCGCACGCCGAGGACTACCTGCGCGCCGAGATCGTCTACGCGGCCGAGGCCGAGGGCGCCCGCCACCTGGAGGACGTCCTGTCCCGGCGCACCCGGATCTCCTTCGAGACCTGGGACCGGGGCATCGCCGCCGCCGAGGAGGCCGCCGAACTGCTCGCCGGCCCCCTGGAGTGGAGCGAGGAGCAGGTCGGGCGCGAGGTCGAGTACTACCGCAAGGGGATCGAGGCCGAGCGCGCGGCGCAGGAGCAGGACACCGACCAGGAGGCGGACGCGATCCAGCACGGTGCTCCGGAGATCGTCCCGGAGGCCAACATCACGCGTCCCTGAACGCGGGGCGGGGGCGGGGCATCCGGGGGAACGCCGCCGGGTGCCCCGCCCGCGTTCGACGCGCCGTGGCGCGGCGGCTCCGCCCGCAGCCCGCCGCTCTCAGGAGAGCTGCCCGATGACCGGCTCCAACTCGCCCCTGAGCCAGTCCAGCCCGATGGGCGCCGGGGAGTTCAGGGCGTTGGCGAAGGCCAGGTCGGCGTAGTACACGGTCGAGGCCTCGACCGCGGGCAGCTCCTGGAAGAGGGGGTCTCCGGCCAGCCTGTCGCGGTCCTCCCCGGTCGGGGCCCACACCATGAGCACGTCGGCGTCGAGCTCCTCGGTGCGCTCCAGGGGCAGCGGATCGCCCGTCTGCGTGTTGTCCTGGTTGTCCGCGGGCCGGAGCCCGAACAGTTCGAGCACCGAGCCGTTGCCGAAGGCGTACCGCCCCGGATCGGCGCGCACCCACTGGTAGGTCCTGGACCCGATGTCGGGCACCGGCGCGCCGACCTCGGCGAACGCCGCGCTGATGTCGGTGATCAGCTCCTCGGCCTCCTCCTCCCTGCGCAGCGCCCGGGCGGTGGTGCGCAGGCGCGTGTCCCAGTCCACGTTGGCGGCCTCGGAGTCCGGGGCGACCGTCGGGGCGATGGCGTTGAGCTGCTCGAACGTGGTCGTGTCCGGAACCTGGTAGGTCTCGGCCAGGATCAGGTCGGGCGCCACCGAGGCGATGGCTTCGAGGTTGGGTCCGCCGTCGGCCGAGACCAGGCCGGGGTCGGCGATCCCGGCCAGCTCCTCGGCCAGCCAGGGGGTGGCCGTCTCCAGGGTCCCGGGGTCGGCGGCGACGGCGACCGGCGTCACCCCCAGGGAGAGGGCCTCGTCGGCCGCGGCGAAGCCCAGGGCCAGGACCCGGCTCGGGCCCTCCTCGATCGTGACCTCGCCGTGCCGGGTCTGGACGGTCACGGGGTAGCCGTCGGCGCCGGGGGAGGACTGCTGGCCGGCCTCCCCGCTCCCCGCCCCGGCTCCGCATCCGGTCACGGCGACGGCCAGCGCGATCGCCGCTGCGGCGCGGCGCCTCCCGCGGCCGACCGCCGCGCGGCCTCGTGGAATCCTCACGTACGCACACCTCTCACTCGGTGCGAAGCGCTGCTCCGCGCCGCCCGGCGGACGCGGGGCACCGGGCTGGGCTCCCGTGCCGCACACGCGGTTAAGGGAAGGCTTACCTTAGTGTCTGCTGACGGGGGAGCGCCACCCCGACCTCCCCCGAACGGCGCCCGGGGCGGGACCGCCCCGGGGACCGGCGTTCCGCCTTCCCGACCAGGTCCCCGCGCGGGCCCGTCGCCCCGGGGCGCCCCGGGGCGCCCCGGGGCCGCTACGCTCGGTCGCATGTGGCGATTCGTACGCAAACCAGCCAGGGTGCCGCGTCGGGGCGCCGACATCGGGGCGCACCTGGTACCGGAGGCCTTCGGCGTCGACCCGGTCCTGAGGTCGGCGTGCGACGCCGTCCGCGAGGGCGACCTCGAAGCCGGTACGTCCCTGCTCGTGGAGAGCCGCGAGGACCCCGAGACCCGCGTGCTGCGGGTCGAGGCGCTGGCCAGGGCGGCCGCGGACCTGCCCGAGGAGGTCGTCGGGCTCCTGGAGACCGGTGCGGACCGGGCCGACACCATGCTCTGGCTCGGCCACACGCTGCTGGCCCGCGCCCTGGTCCGGCCCTCCGGGAGGACCCGGGCCGACGAGAAGGCCGCCTCCGCCGCCCTGCACGAGGCGGGGGAGGCCCTGGAGGCCGCCGCGCGGCTGCGTCCCGACGACGCGGCCCCCTGGGCGGGGCTCCAGACCGCCGCGATGGGCCTGGGCGCGGACCGGGAGGAGAAGGACCGGGTCTGGGGCGAGATCACTGCCCGCGCGCCCCACCTGTTCCCCGCCCACACGGTCCGCACGCGCACCCTGTCGGCCGCCCGTGGCGGCAGCGCGGAGGAGATGTTCGCGTTCGCGGGAGCCGCCGCCGACACCGCGCCCGCGGGCAGCCCGCTGCCGTCCGTGCTCGCCCTCGCCCACGCCGAGCACGTGCGCACGGAGCAGAAGCGCCTGCTCGCCGAGGGCAGCGCCCCCTACATCGTGGACATGGCCCTGGGCCGCCTGCACGGGGAGTCGCTCCAGGAGCTGTTCGCGCTCGCGCGGGGGTGGGTCGCCGAGGCGGTGCCGCACCCGCGCGAGGCCCAGGCCCACCACCTGTTCGGCTGGGCCTTCCACCGGGCCGGGATGGCGGAGGCGGCGCACTGGCACCTGAGCGCCGTGGGAACCGTGCGGTGCGACGTGCCCTGGTCCTTCTTCGGCTCCGCCCACACCGAACTGATCCGCGCGATGGCCGAACTCGGGGTCGACCCGGGCCGGGGGGACCGGGGCCCGGCGCAGACCTGAGTACCGCTACTCAGGTGCGGGCGGCGCGCAGCGGGCAGTCTGGGGACATGAACCACCACTCTCCCGCCCCCGCCCCCGCCTCGCGCACGGTCCTCCTCGCCGTGGCCGCGGCCCTCGCCGCCGCGGCCCTGGCCCACCTCGTGGGGTGGGGCGTCGCCCACGCCATGGACGCGGCCCACACGGCTCCCGACGCCAACATCGGCGCGGGGATGGCCCTGCTGCTCCTGCCCTTCCCCCTCGCCCCGGTCATGGCCTGGCCGCTGGTCTGGGCCGTCCGCCTGCCCCGCCCGGGGATCACGGCGCTGGTCTGCACCCCCGTGTACCTGGTGCTGGCCGTCGGGGTGTGGACCCTGTGGCCCGGCGCCGCCGACCGCGTGCCGCAGACCTCGTTCCTGTACCCCGTGCTGGAGTCCACGTGGAGCCTGGTCGCCGCCAACGCGGTCATCCTCGCCGTCGCGCTGGTCCCCGCGGCGCTGCTCGTCCGCGGCCGGGCCGCCCGCGCCGTCCGCTCCTGAGCACGGGAGTGTCCCGACGTCCGAAAAACCCTCGCCACGGCGACGGGGCCTCGGCCACAATGCACGGGTGCTACTGACGATCACGACCACGGCGAACCCGGCGACGGACCTCGGTTTCCTGCTGCACAAGCACCCCGACAGGGCGCAGAGCTTCGAGCAGTCCTTCGGCACCGCCCACGTCTTCTACCCCGAGGCCACCGAGCAGCGCTGCACCGCGGCGCTGATGCTCGACGTCGACGCGCAGGCGCTGCTGCGCACGCGCACGTCGGTGAGCACACCCGACTTCGCGCTGGCCCAGTACGTCAACGACCGCCCGTACGCGACGTCGTCGCTGTTCACGGTGGCGCTGGGGCGGGTGATGCGCTCCGCGCTCCGGGGGGACTGCAAGCAGCGCCCCGAACTGGCGCGCACGCCGATCCCGCTGGAGCTGCGCATGCCCGCCGTGCCCTGCCGGGGCGGCGCCGAGCGCGTCCGGTCGCTGTTCGAGCCCCTGGGGTGGGCGGTGGAGGCCGAACCGGTCCCGCTCGACCCCGGGCTGCCCGGATGGGGCGACTCCCACTACCTGTCGCTCACCCTCACCGGCACCGTCCGGCTGTCCGAGGCGCTCAGCCACCTGTACGTGCTGCTGCCGGTCCTGGACGGCAACAAGCACTACTGGGTGGACCGGAGCGAGGTGGACAAGCTGCTGCGGGCCGGTGGACCGGTTGCCGGGACCACCGGTGACGCCGGGATCGACGCGGCTGGTGGGTCTGCCGGTGCCGCTGGTGTCAGTGGGAAGACCGAGGTCAGCGGAGGCGAAGAGACCACCGAGACCATCGGGACCGACGCTGCCGCCGGGTTCGCTGAGCCCGCTGACAGCGACGGAACCGACGGGACCGCTGGGCTCGCTGAGAGCGCCGGGACCGCCGAGTCCGCCGGGACCGCCGAGTCCGCCGAGACCGCCGAGAACGACGGGCCCGCCGAGACCGGCTGGCTCCGGCTGGCTCGCCGGGCACCCCGAACGCTCCTGGATCGTCCGCCGCTACCTCAACCGCCGCGACAGCTACGTGCGGACCGCGCTGGCCCGCCTGGCCGAGGCCGACGACCTGGCCGGGGACGAGGAGGGCGACGACCCAGGCGTCGAGGAGGCCTCCGCGGCGCCGCCCCCGGAGGAGCGCGCCCCCAGCCTGGCCGAACAGCGGGCCGGAGCGGTCATGGCGGTGCTGGCCGCCGAGCACGCCACCAGCGTCATCGACCTGGGCTGCGGTGCGGGACAGCTGCTCACCCGGCTGGTCCGCGACCACTCCCTGGAGCGGATCACCGGCGTGGACGTCAGCGTCGTCAGCCTCGAACGCGCCCACCGCAGGGTGTGCGAGGGCTGCGACCCGGGCGGGCGCGGACGCCACCGGCCCCTGTTCTCCGACACCGTCGCGACCCGCGACCGCGGGGAGGCGCGGCAGAGGCCGGAGCTGTTCGTCGGCTCGGTCGTCTACCGCGACAGGCGGTTCGAGGGCTACGACGCCGCCGTCCTCATGGAGGTGGTCGAGCACCTCGACCCCTCGCGGCTGCCCGCGATGGAGGAGAGCGTGTTCGGCTCCGCCCGGCCCCGCGTCGTCGTGGTCACCACGCCCAACGCCGAGTACAACACCCACTACGAGGGGTTGGGGGACGGCGCCTTCCGGCACAGCGACCACCGCTTCGAGTGGACGCGCGCCGAGTTCACCCTGTGGGCGGACGGGGTCGCCGAGAAGCACGGCTACCGCGTCCGCTACCTGCCGGTCGGGCCCGAACACCCCGACACCGGCGCACCGACCCAGATGGGAGTCTTCAGCAGATGAGTACGACCGAGAGGGCCGGGGCCGCCGAGCCGCGCGTGCTCGGCGTGCCCGAGATGGGGCTCGTCGTGCTGGTCGGGGTGTCCGGTTCCGGCAAGTCCACCTTCGCCGCCCGGCACTTCGCGTCCACACAGGTGATCAGCTCCGACCACTGCCGCGGCATGGTCAGCGACGACGAGAACGACCAGGCCGCCACCGCCGACGCGTTCGCGCTCCTGCACACCGTCGTGGACATCCGCCTGCGCCGGGGCCTGCTCGTGGTGGTTGACGCCACCAACGTGCAGAGCAGGGCGCGCCAGGAACTCGTGCGCATCGCCAAGGACAACAACGTGCTGTCCACGGCCATCGTGCTCGACGTCCCCGAGGCCCTGGCCCGGGAGCGCAACCGGGACCGGCCCGACCGCGACTTCGGCGACCACGTCATCCGCCGCCAGCGGCGCGACCTGCGCCAGAGCCTGCGGCACCTGCGCCGGGAGGGCTTCCGCAAGGTGCACGTGCTCCAGGGGCCGGAGGAGATCGACGCCGCCGCCATCGAGCTGGAGCGCGCCTGGCCCGACCGCAGGGAGCTCACCGGCCCCTTCGACATCGTCGGCGACGTGCACGGCTGCCGCGAGGAGCTGGAGGAGCTGCTGGGCGTGCTCGGCTACGAGCTGGCCCGCGACGACCTGGGGCGCCCGGTCGGCGCCCGCCACCCGCGGGGCCGCACGGCGGTGTTCGTCGGCGACCTCGTGGACCGGGGCCCCGACAGCCCCGGCGTCCTGCGCCTGGTCATGGGCATGGTCGCCGACGGCGACGCCCTCTGCGTGCCCGGGAACCACGAGAACAAGCTCGTCCGGGTGCTCAAGGGAGGCAAGGCCCAGCTCACGCACGGCCTCGCCGAGACCATGGAACAGCTGGGACGCGAGAGCGAGGAGTTCCGCGAGCGGGTGCTGGACTTCTGCGACGGACTGGTCAGCCACCTCGTCCTGGACGGGGGCGCGCTGGTCGTCGCGCACGCCGGACTCAAGGAGGAGTACCACGGGCGGGCCTCCGGCCGGGTGCGCTCCTTCGCCCTGTACGGCCAGACCACCGGCGAGACCGACGAGTACGGCCTCCCGGTGCGGCTGCCGTGGGCGCGCGAGTACCGCGGCCGGGCCGCCGTGGTCTACGGGCACACCCCCATGGTCAAGGCCGAGTGGGTCAACAACACCCTCTGCCTGGACACCGGCTGCGTGTTCGGCGGCAGGCTCACCGCGCTGCGCTACCCCGAGCGCGAGATCGTCGGCGTGGAGGCGCACCGCACCTGGTACGAGCCCACCCGGCCGCTGACGGACACGGCGGCCGGGGAGGCCGCCACGCGTCCCGACGCCGCCGTCGACGTCACCGACATCGGCGTCGGCGACACCCGCACGGGCATGTTCGTGGAGACCGAGCACGGTCTGGTGCGCGCGGACGGCGGCAGCACCCTGGCCGCGCTGGAGGTCATGAGCCGGTTCGCGGTGGACCCGCGCTGGCTGCTCTACCTCCCGCCGACCATGGCGCCCGCGCCGACCTCGGCCGAGCCCGGGCTGCTGGAGCACCCGAACGAGGCCTTCGCCTCCTTCCGGGGTTCGGGGGTCGGCGAGGTCGTGTGCGAGGAGAAGCACATGGGGTCGCGGGCCGTGGCCGTGCTGTGCAGGGACGGCGCCGCCGCCGAACGCCGGTTCGTGCCCGGCGAGCTGGGCACCGTCTACACCCGGACCGGGCGGCCCTTCTTCTCCGACCCGGCCCTCCAGGCGCAGGTCGTGGAGCAGCTGCGGCAGGCGGTCACCGACGCCGGGCTGTGGGACCGGCTGGGCACCGACTGGGTCGCCCTGGACGGGGAGATGCTGCCGTGGTCGGCCAAGGCCCGGTCGCTGATCCGCGAACAGTACGCGTCGGTGGGCGCCGCCGCCCGCGCGGCCCTGCCCGCCGCCGGGATCGCGCTCGCCGCCGCGGCCGGGCGCGGTGTGCCCGTGGACGGGCTGATCGACGGGGTCGCGCGCCGGACGGAGCAGATGGAGGAGTTCAGCCGGGTCTACCGGCGCTACTCCTGGGACACCGACGGCACCGCCGGACTCCGGTACGCGCCGTTCATGGTGCTGGCCTCCGAGGGGCGCGAGTACGGGGACGCCGACCACCTGTGGCACATGGCGGTCGCCGAACGCCTCGCCGAGGCCAGCGGGCTGGTCCACCCCACCCGCTACCGGGTCGTGGACACCACCGACCCGAACGCGTGCGCCTCGGCCGCCGACTGGTGGACCGACATGGTCTCCACCGGCGGCGAGGGAATGGTGGTCAAACCCGTCCTGGGCGCCCGCGCCACGGGCCGCAAGGGCCTGGCGCAGCCCGGGCTGAAGGTGCGCGGGCCCGAGTACCTGCGCATCATCTACGGGCCCGACTACACCGACCCCGAGCGGATGGCGGTCCTGAAGGACCGCGACGTGGGCCGCAAGAGCGGGCTGGCCATGCGCGAGCACAAGCTGGGCCTGGAGGCGCTGGCCCGCCACGCCCGGCGCGAGCCGCTGTGGCGCGTGCACGAGCCGGTGTTCGCGGTGCTGGCCCTGGAGACGGTTCCGGTCGACCCCCGGCTGTAGCGGGCGGGGGCGGCGGTCCCACGGCGGCCGTGTCCGCCGCGCGACCGCCGCCCCCGCCCGCCTCCGGCCCGGGACCGCCGCTGTCCGCCCCGCCCCGGTCCGGCCCACCCCGGTCCGGTCCGGTGGGCGTTCCGGTCACAGCGGCCGGTCTCCGGTGTGCTCCTGGACCACGGCGCGCAGTGCCTCCAGCGCCCCGGCGATGGGCGGCTGCGTACGGCTGCCGTGCCGCACACACGTGATGAGCCGGCGCGAGGGCTGGGGCGTCCCGGTCAGGCGCACCCGTCGCACCGCGTGCTCGGGCGGGATCGGGGCCAGCCGCGGGACCAGGCACACGCCGAACCCGTGTGCGACCAGAGCGGAGATCGCGAACCACTCCCGGGCCTCGTGCGCGACGTGCGGGGTGAAGCCCGCCGAGGCGCAGGCGGTGAGGAGGAGCCGGTACTGGTCGGCGCGTTCGGGCGAGGCGATCCAGGGCTCACGCGCGGCCTCCGCGAGGTGGACCCGGCCCCGGGCGGCCAGCGGATGGGACTCGGGCACGAGCAGGTCCTGCGGTTCGTCCAGAAGCGGTCGCTGGTCGAAGCGCCGGTCGCCGGGCGGCGGGCTGTCCGCGGTGGGGATCAGCACCGCGAGGTCGGCGCGTCCGCTGAGCAGCAGGGGGAAGCAGTCGTCGCTCTCCTCCTCGCTGATGTGCGCACCCAGCCCCGGGTGCGTCTCCCGGAGCCGCACGACCGCCGGGGCGACAAACGCCGCCACGGCGCTGGAGACCCCGCAGATCCGCACGCCGCCCGCCGTCCCCTCCCGGTACGCGGCGAGGTCGGCGCGGGTCCGCTCCCACTCGGCGAAGAGCGTGTCGGCGTGGCCGAGGAGTGTGTGCGCGGCTCCGGTGAGCCGGACGCGGCGCCCCTCCGCCTCCAGCAGGGGTACGCCCACCTCCCGCGCCAGCTGGCGGAGCTGCTGGGAGACGGTCGAGGGGGTCAGGTGCAGCGCCCGCGCGGCGGCGGTGACCGTGCCCTGGTCGCGCAGCACCCGCAGCGTCTGGAGACGTGGATCGATCATGTGGCGATCCAACACGAAACCGTGCGGGAACTTTCGATGGACGCACAAGGAGTCCGACCGGACGCTGAGAGGTATGACGTCTCCGAAGCGCTCCCCAGGCCGTTCCGACCCCCGCCGGACGGGCACCCTGTTCGCTCTCGGCAGCGTGTGCGGCGTCCAGTCCGGCCAGGCCCTGGGCAAGTACCTGACGGGCGCGGCGGGACCGGCGGGGGTCGTCGTGCTCCGGCTCGGCTTCGCCGCGCTGTTCCTGCTGCTCAGGCGCCCCCGGCCGCCCCGGGACCGGGCCGCGGTGCTCCTGGCCCTGGCGTGGGGCACCGCGATCGCCGGGATGAACACCGTCTACCTCGCGCTCCAGTACCTTCCGTTGGGAGTCGCCGCCACGCTCCAGTTCGCCACCGGCCCTCTCGCACTGGCCCTCATCGGTTCACGCAGGCGGAGCCACGTCCTCTGGGCACTCCTCGCGGCGTGCGGAGTCCTGCTCTTCCACGCGCCCGGGGCCGGTCCCCTTCCTCTGCCCGGGGTGCTCCTGGCGGTCGTGTCCGGGGTGTCCATGGGCTCCTACCTGCTGTTGAGCAGCCTGGCGGGCGCCCGGAACAGGGACGGCTCCCTGCTGGCGTGGGCGGTGCTGTGGGCCGCCGCGCTCTGGGCCCCCGCGGCGGTGATGACAGGACAGCCGCCGTGGGACCCCGTACTGGTGCTCATGGGCGCGTTCCTCGCCCTGCTCTCCGCCGTGCTGCCCTACCGGCTGGACTTCGCCGCGCTGCGCCGCCTGCCGCCGCGCACGATGGGGGTCCTGGCCAGTCTCGAACCCGTCGCGGGGGCGCTCGCCGGCCTGGTCCTGCTCGGCGAACGGCTCGCGGCTCCGCAGTGGCTCGCGGTGCTGTGCGTGGCCGGGGCCTCAGCCGGAGCCGTGGCCACGGCCCGGACGTCCGCCACCGGGAACCGCCTTGGACGATCCCACCACGGGCGCGGGCCAGCGGACTAGTCCGACTCCACCAACGGCGTTCCGATTCGCCTCCTTTTCACGCCTTCTCTTTCGGTCGGACATCCACAGGGGCCATGATGTGCACGCCCGTCAACCCCCACTCCCCTCCGGAGAAGATGTGTCCCCCAACCGACCCGGACGCCTGGTCGCGTCCACGTCCGCCGCGGCGGCGGTGCTCCTGGGCCTCGGGCTCGCGTCCGCGCCGACCGCCCTCGCCGACACCGCCGCCCCGGTGGTCAGCGAGGTCTACGGCGGAGGCGGCAACAGCGGCGCTGACCTGCGCCACGACTTCGTCGAACTGGGCAACCCCACCGGCGAGCCGTTCTCCCTCGACGGTTGGAGCGTGCAGTACCTGCCCGCCAGCCCCAGGCCCGCCACCCAGGTACAGGTCACAGCCCTGAACGGCGAGATCGGCGCGGACGGGCACTACCTCGTGCGCCACGCGGCGGGCGCCGGGGGCAGCGTCGACCTCCCCGACCCCGACGCCACCGGCGGCACCAACATGTCCGCCACCTCCGGCACGGTCCTGCTCGTGCGGGGTACCGACCCCGTCACCTGCCGGACCGCCGCGGAGTGCGCCGCGGACGAGTCCGTCGCCGACCTCGTCGGCTACGGGGACGCCGTCGTCCACGAGGGCGCGCCCGCGCCCCGGCTGGACAACACCGCCTCCGCCTCGCGCGACGACGCCCTCACCGACACCGGCGACAACGCGGCGGACTTCACGGCCGAGGCCCCCTCGCCCACCAACACCGCGGGCCAGACCCCCGGCGGGGGCGGGACCGACCCCGAGGAGCCCGTCGAGCCCGGCGGCCTGCGCGTCCACGACGTCCAGGGCACCACCCGCACCTCCCCCTACGCCGGACAGCAGGTCACGGGCCTGCCCGGCGTGGTCACGGCGGTCAACCCCTTCGGCGGCGCGCAGGGCTTCTGGTTCCAGGACACCGAGGGCGACGGCGACCCGCGCACCAGCGAGGGGCTGTTCGTCTTCACCGGTTCCACCACCCCGGACGTGGCCGTCGGCGACGAGGTCCTGGCCGCCGGACGGGTCAGCGAGTACCGGCCCGCCTCCGGCGCGCAGACCATCACCCAGCTGGACGGGGCCCGCTGGACCGTCCTGTCCTCGGGCCGGGCCACGCCCGACCCGGTCCTGCTCGACGAGGACGCCGTCCCCGAGGCGTACGCGCCCGAGCCCGGCGGGGACGTCTCCGCGCTCGGCCTGGAGCCCGGGGAGTACGCCCTGGACTTCTGGGCCGCGCACGAGCACATGCTCGTCCGGGTGGAGGACGCGCCCGTCGTCGGCGCCACCGACGACTACTCCGCGCTCTGGGTCACCACCAAGCCCGGACAGAACCCCACCGTCAACGGCGGCACCCGCTACGGCTCCTACGACGACCCCAACTCCGGCCGGATCAAGGTCGAGTCGCTGCTCGACCGCGACCAGCACCCCTTCCCCGAGGCCGATGTGGGCGACACCCTCGCCGGGACCACCGAGGGGCCCCTCTACTACAGCCGGTTCGGCGGCTACCTCATCCGCGCCACCGCCCTGGGCGAGCACGTCCGGGGCGATCTGGAGCGCACCGCCGTCCGCGACGCGCGTCGCCACGAGGTCAGCGTGGCCACCTACAACGTCGAGAACCTCGGCGGGCAGGACGACCAGGCCAAGTACGACGCGCTGGCCGCCGGGATCGTCGAGTCCCTGAACTCGCCCGACATCATCGGCCTGGAGGAGATCCAGGACAACACCGGCCCGACCGACGACGGCGTCGTGGACGCCGACGTCACCCTGGACCGGCTGGTGGAGGCCGTCCAGGCGCACGGCGGCCCCGCCTACGAGTGGCGGCAGATCAGCCCCGAGGACAAGCAGGACGGCGGCCAGCCCGGCGGCAACATCCGCAACGCGTTCCTGTTCGACCCCGAGCGCGTGCGGTTCGTCGACCGCGAGGGCGGCGACGCCACCACCGCAGTGGAGGTCGTGGAGGGCGAGCGCGGCGCCGAGCTGTCGGCGTCCCCGGGCCGGATCAGCCCGCGGGACGAGGCGTGGGACTCCAGCCGCAAGCCGCTGGTCGGCCACTTCCGCGCCCTGAACCGGGACATCTACGTGGTCACCAACCACTTCAACTCCAAGGGCGGGGACGAGTCCCTGCACGGCGTCCACCAGCCGCCGCGGCGCACCAGCGAGACCCAGCGCCACGCCCAGGCCGGGCTCGTGCGCGACTTCGCCGAGGAGCTGCTGGCCGTGGACCCCGAGGCCAACCTGGTGGTCATGGGAGACCTGAACGACTTCCAGTTCTCCCGGACCCTGGAGATCCTCACCGCCGACGGGCCGCTGCACAACCCGATGGCGGACCTGCCCGAGGAGGAGCGCTACAACTACGTCTTCGACGGCAACTCCCAGGCGCTGGACCACATCCTGGTCAACCAGGCGCTCGCGGGCCGGGTCGACTACGGGATCGCGCGGATCAACTCCGAGTTCTCCGACCAGGTCAGCGACCACGACCCCCAGGTGCTGTGGCTGGACACCCGCCGCAGCACCCCGCCCGGGCGCCCCTGAGCCCGCCCGGCTCCCGGCGCGGCCCCCGCGCCGGGAAGCCGGCCTCTCCCCCCCGTGGGGA